>DASWTL010000382.1:0-4921 GCA_036402155.1 Sphingobacteriaceae bacterium
TAATCTCCTTGTTATTTGCAAGTGTATTAAAGAAAGCATCATAACCGGATCCAGCGGTGTACAGGCTGTACTGATTACTTTTTATCACTGCATCGGCAGCGGCAGCAGCAGCCTGCCATTTTGAAATATCGTTGTTAGGGTTATTCAAAGGACTGGCAGCATAAAGCAAAAGCCTGGCTTTTAGCGCCATTGCTGAACCTTTTGTTGCACGGCCAAAATCCCCAGCGGCAGGATAAGATACTCTCAGCAACGCTTGTGATTCATCACACAGATCAGAGATATACTTTACACATTCATCATATGAACTTTTTGGAATATTCATATCGTCCCCAATTTTAAGCGCCCGTTTAACTATCGGATATCCACCGTAACGTTTCAGCAACTCAAAATTCAGCAGCGCCCTGATAAATAAAGCCTGACCCAATAAATAATTCCGATCTGTTTGAGACATAACCGCATCGATAATGTTGTTGTGGATCTCCTCTTCGTAAACATGCGTAGCACGGATACCTTCATAGGTCCTGGCAAAGTCATCATCCCGAAGAGTGGTTGCAGTGGTGCCCCATAACCCCGTACCCCAGCGTTCTGCTTCTGAACCACGCACCGCATGAACGGCTTCGTCTGTTGCTGAAGCAACCATAGAGTTACCTCCAAGTCTGTTATGTCCAGCTGGAGCGTATACATAAAGCCGGTTAACTGCCTCTCCGATATTTACACTCTGACCGTAAATGATCTTGGCATCAGTATATTGAACAGGCGTGCCGTCTATTGTTTCTTTTGAACATGATGCCAGCGTGAGTAAACCCGTGAGGCATGCAAATGCATATATTATTTTTTTCATATCCGTTGTAGTTAATATTAAAACTTCGCACTAAGTCCAAGACTGAATGTACGCTGAAGCGGGTAACCGATGCCGCTATCCTGAGTTTCAGGATCCTTTTGGTTTACATCGTCCCACAGAAACACATTGTTTCCATTGATAAAGATCCGCGCACCTGTCATTTTTACCTTGCTCACCAGGTTTGCAGGCAATGAGTAGCCCAGCTCCATGAATTTAAGTCTCACGAATGAATTATCCTGCACCCAGTATGAGTTAGCTACGAAGTTATTGGTATTACTAAGCGTTAGACGAGGATATCCTGCCGACTGGCCTGATCCGGGCGTCCAGCGATTCAGATGGTGTTCTGATGCATTACCGGTACGATTAACAAATTCCCAATATGCATTTCCGGAATTGTAGGTAGTACTGTTGGCTGTTCCCTGGAACAATACACTCAGATCAAAGCCTTTAAATGCCAGACCTAAATTGGCTCCAAAATTCACCTCCGGTATTTTTGCATCCCCTATCCGCGTAATATCATTCTCATTAATCACACCGTCATTATTCAAATCTTTATATTTCAAATCACCGGGTCTTTGTACTCCAAGCAGTGATTGGTCAGGTAAACTGGAAATATCATCCTGCTCGGTAAAGAAACGGTCAAACACGTATCCCATCCTTGAATTGACCGGGTTCCCGGTGGTGTACATCCACGGATATTCCTGTACCGCTTCTCCCCTTTCCACAATGGTATTGCGAGCCCTTGAAAAATTCACTCCCACAGAATACTGAATCTGATTTACCTTATTGTTCCATCCTGCCTGAACCTCAAACCCTTTATTCTTAAACACGCCCTCAGGTGTGCTGATATTTGCGCCATACATTGCAGTAATGGCATTAGTAATCATGATATCTTTGGCTTCCTCAGTAAAATAATCAAATGATGCATTGAACCTGTTGTTCAACAGGGCAATATCAAGACCTGCATTAGTTTTCAGATTTTTTTCCCAGGTAACCAGTGGATTTGCTAAAATATTCTGGTAAACTGCAAATGAAGCTACCGGAGTAGTTCCAAAAACACCGCCCTGACCACTAAGTCGGCTATATGATCCAAGGTAACCGTAATAAAGATCGGTCTGGTTGCCAGTTCTGCCAATAGATCCTCTAAGTTTTAAGAAATCTATTCCGCTGTTCTTCAGAAAACTTTCTTCAGAGGCAATCCAGCCAGCGGACAATGCCGGAAAAAACCCGTAGCGATCGCCCTTCGGATATTGCTCACTTCCCTGATATGCGGCTGAAAAATCAATCAAATATCTGTTGTTAAAGCGATATGAAAAGCTTGCTTTAGGTCCCTGGAAATTTCTTGTTAGTGTTTGCGTATGTATATAGTCCAACTGCTCGCGGTCATACATTAGCATGGCGCTCAAATTGTGCATTCCCACTGATGTATTGTAGTTCAGAGAAACAGAATGGTCGAATGTACGTACTCCGTCATCATACCCACCTCCTGTTGCAATAGGACTGTTTGCTCCTATTTTGGTATAAGAACCGTTTGTATTCAGGCTATAAACTTCAAAGTTTTTTGTCCTGTTAATATTGAACTGAGTATAATTGTTAAATCCAAAATTCGCCTTTAAATTCAACCCCTTCACCAGACTGCCCAGGTTGTAGGTTAGTTCAGAGAATGTAGATAACGATGTTACGATATAATTGGAATAGCCCCTGTAATTAAGTATCCCATAAGGGTTATTTCTGTAATCATTGGTCCCTGCCAGTGATCCGTCTGCATTCCTGATCGGATGAGCATTGGCCGGTGTGGCATAAAGTGGGAAGAAAAGAGTTTCATCATAAATATCAGACCGCGCACCGGGAGCATTGTGTTTTTCCCTTTTGGACCGGATGTCAGTAACCAGGCTAAGGTTCTTTGCTACATTCAGATCTATATTAGCCCGTACGTTTAACACGTTAATGTTAGTATTGGTATTATAAGTGTTTACATTTTCATCAGTCTTGAATATTCCGCCGTCGCTAAGGTAACTTCCGGAGAAAAAATAACGGGCAGTTTTGCCGCCTCCGCTAACATTTAAACTGTTTCTGGTTTGCATAGTGTAGTCACGCAGCAACTCATCTGTCCAGCTTACATTCGGATATCTGAAGGGATCAATTCCAGTCTGGTAGGCCTGCAGCGCAGTTGCATCATATCTCGGGGTTGCCAAAGGATCGTCATTCAGCATTGCCTCATTATACAGTGTAGCATAATTGTATGAATCAAGAAATTTCGGCAAGCGCGTAGGTTGCTGGAAAGATGTCTGCAGGTTATAGTTAACCTTGATTTTACCTTCTTTACCTGTTTTGGTAGTGATTAAAACAATTCCGTTTGCAGAGTTCAGTCCGTACAATACCGTTGATGCTGCATCCTTTAAAATAGTAATACTTTCAATATCATTAGGATCAAGCATGGTTGCGTCGTCTCTGCGGCCATTAATAAGCACTAATGGCGCTGAACCGGTAAGGGTATGATAGCCCCGAACCAGCATGTCCGAATTTTCGAATCCAGGTAAGCCGTCCGACTGTGTTACGGAAAGTCCCGTCAGGCGCCCGGCCAGTGAATTAAACCGGTTAGTTCCGGGAACGGTGCTGATTTGCGCGCCCGAAATATGGGACACCGCACCGGTGATATACTTTGCCGGCTTCAGTCCGTTCAGTGTAGGTATCATTAATGAATCATGCATGATCCCGGTGTTCGGATTCTCTGAAGCTATTGTTCTTTCCTGCGCATCGGAATCATAAGCCAGGAACGGTAATAAGAAGCCTGCGATCAGTGCTCCTTTAAAAGATCTGGTAATTCTTCTTGTCATATATGTTAAGTTAAATACATTAATATTTTGTGAATTCAATTTACTGACGATAGTCACGTAGGATGATGTGAAAAAAGCCAGCTAAAACTTGTGGCTGAGAGAGAATAACTTAATCTGATCATTACTTCATAGTTTGAATCAATATAAACAACAACATGTATATACATCCTTGCACACAGAATACGTTGTGAGTTAACGAAAGCTTTCTATGCGATCCCATACATCTGGTTAGCTAGTTTCAGAATAAAATCAATGTTTAAAGTAAATACCGTCATAGCAACGATTATTTCCTTTGAACATCATTTAAATCCCCTTTATTAATAAAACAGGTGAAGTACCCCTTGGTAGTAGAGAAAAAGAAAAAAAATAATATTTAATAAGAATGAGTAGAAGATGGCGTAAAGTTAAGATGTAACGTTAAACAATACCGATTTACAGATATATTCCAAAAACGAGTACAATTATCCGTGTTAAAACATCTAATCGTAATTTAATGATCTTAATAGCATAACCTATCTGTTTCTTAACAGTCTTATCAGATATTTCCAATTGGGTTGCTATTTGTTTATGCGAGAGGTTTTGTTTGCGGCTTAACTCAAAAATATGTCGCATTTTTTGCGGAAGGTTTTGAATCTCTTTTTCAACTACGGTAAGTATTTCCTTTTCAGTTATCTGCTCGAATGTTGCGTTCCTTGTTTCTTCAGCAAACTCAGCAAGTGAGCTGAGGTAATCCCGGCGGATATTTTTTTGCTGAATTAGATTAATGATCTTGTTCCTTAAAGATACATACAGATATCCCGACAGGTTGGCATTACAACTGATCTCTGTTGATTTAGTCCACAAAGAGGCGAAAAGTTCCTGCACCAGATCTTTAGAATCGTCCTCATTCCGTGACATCTTCAATGCATGAAGATACATCACCTTCCAGTACCGCTCGTAAATTTCGGCAAATGCAAGCTGATCTCCTGTTTTTAAACAGTCAAGCAATTCCGAATCGGAGTATAACTTGTGGGCTAACATTAGGTTAAGTTATTACGAATATAGCAACCAATATTTAATAAACAATGACATCCATTCAGAATAAAACTGATACCTTATCTAAAAAGTAACATTTAGCCCCATTGCATAGAACTTATTCTGCGGGGAATACGCTCCGGTGTTAGCGCCGTTAGAAGAACCAAGAGAACTAAAGTATTCAGGATCAATATTATATTTTCCCAGATGGTCAAACGTAAGCAGGTTG
>DASWTL010000383.1:0-3069 GCA_036402155.1 Sphingobacteriaceae bacterium
AACCGATGTGATCAACATTACCACACCTGTTACCAAGTGGAATTACCAGATAACCGATGCGAATGAAATTCCTGAAGTACTTGCAAAAGCATTTTACATTGCACGCAGCGGCCGCCCGGGGCCGGTGTTGATCGATATCACCAAAAATGCACAGGTTCAATTATTCTCTTACGAGGGATACATCAAATGTGATCATATTCGCAGCTACAGACCAAAACCAATTGTACGTAATGAATATGTTGAACAAGCAGCAAAACTGATCAATGATGCTAAAAAACCATTTGTAATATGGGGTCAGGGCGTTATTCTGGGAGCAGCTGAAGCGGAATTCAAAACGTTTATTGAAAAAAGCGGAATCCCGGCTGCATGGACTGTACTGGGTGCCGGCGCAATCCCTACCGACCATCCTTTAAACGTTGGAATGCTCGGAATGCACGGAAACTACGGTCCGAATGTGCTCACCAACGATTGTGATGTCCTGATAGCCATCGGTATGCGGTTTGATGACCGTGTAACCGGCCGCTTAGATAAATATGCTAAACAGGCTAAGGTAGTTCACCTTGATATAGATCCCTCAGAGATAGATAAAAACGTTAAGAGCACTGTTCCGGTATGGGGTGATTGCAAAGAAACGTTGCCACTTTTAACCCGGCTTATACAGCCTAATGATCATTCTAAATGGCTTGAGAAATTCAGAGATTATGAAAGACAGGAGATAGAAGCTGTAATTAATGATGAACTCCATCCAAAAAGTGGTGAGATGACCATGGGTGAAGTGATCTTTCAATTAAACGAACTAACAAAAGGTGAAGCAATCATAGTTACCGATGTGGGCCAGCATCAAATGGTTGCCTGCCGGTATGCTAAATTAAATAAAACCCGCAGCAATGTTACCAGCGGCGGACTTGGTACGATGGGCTTCGCTCTTCCGGCAGCAATCGGCGCAAAATTTGGCGCTCAGAACAGACCTGTTATTGCTATTATCGGGGATGGCGGCTTCCAGATGAATCCACAGGAAATGGGTACCATTATGCAAACCGGCATTGATATTAAAATACTCATTCTGAATAACCATTTTTTAGGTATGGTTAGGCAATGGCAGGAGCTTTTCAATGACCGCAGGTATTCGTTCGTGAATATCGAGAGTCCGAACTTTGTTACCCTGGCCAGCGCTTACAATATCCCCGGAAAAAGTATCTCCGATCGAAATGATCTGCCACAGGCGTTAAAAGAAATGATTAGCCATAAAGGCTCATATCTGCTGGAGATAATGGTAACCAAAGAGAACAATGTATTCCCGATGGTACCTCAGGGATGCAGTGTAAGTGAAATCAGGCTAAAATAATTACCATTAAAGCAAAAACGACATGAGCATTCATATAGAAAAGGCGCCGGGTAAAATAGAATATAATATCACGGTTTATACCGAGAATCAGATTGGCCTGTTAAACAGGATTGCTATCATTTTTACCCGCCGGAAGATCAATATTGACAGCCTGAACACCTCCCCATCCGAGATTGAAAGCATTCACCGCTTCAATATTGTGGTTAACGAAACGGAGGATGTAGTACGGAAGCTGGCCAGGCAAATTGAAAAGCAGGTGGAAGTATTGAAAGTTTATTATAATACTAACGAGGATGTGATATGGCAGGAGATGGCCCTATACAAAGTTCCTACAGATGAAATTGCTGAAAAAGCAATAGTAGAACGCCTGCTGAGAGAAAACGGAGCCCGCGCTGTTGTGATCAGAAAAGATTATACCGTATTTGAAACAACCGGGCATCGCGAAGAAACCGATGCGCTGATTGAAAAACTTCAACCTTATGGATTAATTGAATTTGTACGTAGTGCCAGGGTAGCTATTATTAAAAACAGCGAGGGTTTTAACCGGAAACTACGTGAGTTTGAAAGAGCTGAACCAGGGGAAGAAGTAATAGAGAATGAATACTTAAGCAAAGGCGCTAAGGTTTTCACCATGTAGACCTGCTACACAGCGAAGACCTGATAGACTATTATAAATGACGTACAAATAACGCCGACTTTAAAATATCAGGCTAATTAAGCAGTTGACAGAATTATACTCTGAGAAGACAACAATCATTTAACAGAATACATAAATAGAAATCAAGCAATAAAAAATGGCAAATTATTTTAATACACTACCCCTAAGAGAACAATTAAACCAGCTGGGTGTATGCGAATTCATGGACAGTTCCGAGTTTTCTGATGGTGTAAACGTTTTGAAAGGAAAGAAAATTGTAATTGTAGGATGCGGCGCTCAGGGGTTAAATCAAGGTTTAAACTTAAGAGATAGTGGTTTAGATGTTAGTTATGCTTTGCGTAAAGAAGCTATCGAAGGGAAAAGAGATTCATGGAAGAATGCTACCGGAAATAACTTTAATGTTGGCACTTATGAAGAATTACTGCCAAATGCCGATCTGGTAATCAACCTTACTCCCGATAAACAACATACATCTGTAATAAATGCAGTTATGCCGTTAATGAAACAGGGAGCTACGTTATCGTACTCACATGGATTCAATATCGTTGAAGAAGGGATGCAGATTCGTAAAGATCTTACGGTTATCATGGTGGCGCCAAAATCACCAGGCAGCGAAGTTAGATCTGAATATGTAAGAGGTTTTGGTGTTCCTACTTTAATTGCTGTGCATCCTGAAAATGATCCTCAAGGTAAGGGATTAGCCGAGGCAAAGGCCTACTGCGTTGGTACAGGCGGACACAAAGCGGGTGTTTTAAGATCATCTTTCGTAGCCGAAGTAAAATCAGATCTGATGGGAGAACAAACCATTCTTTGTGGTTTACTACAAACAGGTTCTATCCTTTCTTTCGATAAAATGATCGAAAAGGGAATTGATCCCGGATATGCATCTAAATTAGTTCAGTACGGTGTTGAAGTAATCACTGAGGCTCTTAAGCACGGCGGTGTTTCGGGCATGCTTGATCGTTTAAGCAACGTTGCCAAAGTTAAAGCTTTTGAAATTTCAGAAGAGCTGAAAGATATTATGCGTCCGTTATTCCAGAAGCATCAGGATGATATTATGAGCGGC
>DASWTL010000384.1:0-1553 GCA_036402155.1 Sphingobacteriaceae bacterium
CGCTTTCAATCGTTTGATGGGCTACTGCGGGACTATCGGGTCTTCCTTTTTTGTTTTCTGTGAATGGAAAATTGAAACGCAGGGTAGCGATGCCTTTTTCAGCCAGCGATTGAGCTAATGTCAGCATAAATGTATGATTCATGCCGGCACCCGCACCATGCGCCAGCGTCATAATACACTTACTTGCCGGACCCGTTATCAATTCTGCAGATACCGTTCCGATATCAGGGGAAACTTTCAGTGATAAAGACTTTGTCTTCATTGTTACCTGGTTTGTCGATGCTGAAGGTAAGAACTACCCGGACGAACTGAAAATAATCCGTTCATAAATAGGGTGATTAAACAAAGAGGAGAATTTTCTAACTTAATAGTCTAAAATTTTAGCTATATGGACTTCCAACTGATCGCTGGCAGGCCAGATATACCAGACTACCTGGCGTTTACCACTACTTTCACCCATAACGATGTTTTTTACAAAGCTGCTCTTGCAGAAACCATTTCCTGGGAGGGACATCTTACCGGCACCTACGATGTATTGCTTCAGTCTGGCAAAGGCACCAAACGCCTTACCCTCGTAAGAGATAAAGAGCACTGGAGGGCAGGCGAGGAGGTTGAACAGATAGGAATGATCCAGCAGGAAGTGGTTGACTTGCTCGGCGCGGTTATCAGTGAGGTGCGCAGGTAATATATTTTTACTTTTTCAAATGATATTTCAGGAAAGTAAACACTGATTCAATTATTTCTCTGCTTCTGTCATCATCATTCTGGGTATCAAATCCATGAACGCCACTTGTGTGATTGATCACGGTTACATTTATGTTGGCGTTATTTGCTTTTGCTATAAATGAATCTATCGTTTCATTTAACCCTTTGTTGTGCTCTCTGCCGGCTCTTGCAATAAAAATTGGAGGAAATTCTATATTGGCATTCAGATAATCAACCAGCGAAAATTTTGATAATGTTTCCTGACTTTCGCTCTTCCACATTTCAATATTCCTCATATCCATAAATCCATAAAATGCTGCCAGGCATTTAATGCTTTCTTTATTATGCAATAATGCACCCGACAGCAATGGCACGCCGGCGGAATAAGCTAACAGCGCAATTCTGTTTGTGTCTATATTATAGTGTGAGTGATTGGCTTTAATATACTTTAAAGCATCCTGCAGGTCGGTACCGGCTTCTTCTATGCTCCTTCCGGGAGTGCCCAGACTTTGAGTAAATACTATTGCGACATATCCTCTTGAAGCCGCTAATTCTCCCCAGCTTTTGTATCCTCCCCAATTTTTTGGATTTGTTTGTATCGGAGTTTTGCCATGAATAAAAACAACAAGTGGAAGTTTCTCTTTTTTTATGCCCGATACTGGTTGGTATACATCCATTTTTTGAGATGTATCTTTCGCGGTATTATAAACAAGGTCTTTGGTTATTTTTACTTTTATCCGGTCATCTTTAGCAAGTACTACAGGTGCATTCACCTTTCTCCTGAATTCTTCCAGCCTTTTTAAATCTTCCGCACTTTGCCCATAGACAAATAATGTTGCAAGTAGTAA
>DASWTL010000385.1:0-2481 GCA_036402155.1 Sphingobacteriaceae bacterium
CCAAAGGCGCGGACCCGAACTCCACAGAATTTTCCGTTATTACGATTTTCGGATGTTTTACTCATGTTCGCTGAGGCAGATTTCGAAGTGAATAAAAATCCTAACGCGGAAGCTATTGAAGCAGTAAATAAAGTACGACGCCGCGCCTGGTCAACAGGTATAAAGTCAGTAACAGTAACAAATGGCGGATCTGGTTATACATCAGCTCCCCAAGTCGTATTTATGAATGGTGGTGGCTCTGATGCTGTTGCCACTGCCACTGTTTCGGGTGGGAAAGTTACTGCAGTAAGATTTGCCATGGATCCCGTAAAAAGTTTCACAAATGGCGCTGGTTATACGTCAGAGCCACATGTCTCATTTGTTGGGGGTGGCGGTTCTGGTGCAACGGCAACGGCAACAATTTATAAAAAAGAAGAAGCTGACCTTACGCCACAGGATCTGGATGATTTTCGCCAGACGATTCAAAATGAAAGATTACGTGAGCTTGCGTTTGAAACTTTACGCAAAGCCGATTTGATCCGCTGGGGAGTGTTCATATATGAAATGAATAAGATTGGCCAAGAGTTAACAACCAAGGTGCCAACGGCATACTGGGGGCAGCGGTACAGAAATGTTTGGGAAAGACATCTGCTTTGGCCTATCCCCACACGCGAAATGGGTCTTAACAACGCATTAGTTCAAAATCCTAACTGGTAACTTTTGAAAGAATCATGAAAAATATAAATTATCTAATCATATGCTGTGCCATCTTATTCACGGCATGTAACAAGAAGATCGAGCTTACTCCGGGACTTGAAAATTTTAAAGTAAGTACCACAGCCACCTCCTTTAAAGTAGGTGAAGAAGTTAATTTTTCGATACAAGGCTCTGCAGACATCATTAATTTCTATTCCGGTGAAGAGTATCATCAACTGGACTACCGTGATGGAAGAGTTGAAAAGATTGAGGAAGCTATTTTATCGTTTAATACATCTAACCCCGTGCTAAGCGGGGCACAAACTGATCAATTTTCTGTAATGGCATCTACAGATTTCGACGGCAATTACAGCGATTATTCGCATATTCAAAATGCAACATGGGTTGATATTACAAACCGGTTTAAATTAGCCACTTCTGCTACTTTTCTTGCCGGGGGAGCCATCAACATAACAGATCTTAAAGTCGATAAAAAACCGATTTACATTGCTTTTAAGTATTTAACAAGGCCTTCTTCATTTGGTATTGTCAGAACATGGCATGTAGAAGCCCTTTCGCTTAAGGGTAATACCTCAACAGGCTCACTTGTGCTTGGTGATATAGCAAAATCAGCTTTCAGACTTATTGAGCAAAATCCTGAAACCGCTCCTTCCAGGTCTACACTTTCAGCCACGCGGATAACATTATTAGGGAATTTAGCTACTCCACAAAATGACATTGAAACTCAAACCTGGGCGGTAAGCCGGGCATTTAATATCACTGACGCCGACATGGGGCCGGATAAGCCAATTACCATAAAGGCCTACAGCGATTCCCGTCTTGATCGTCATACTTATGCTTATAAAACGCCGGGTACTTACAATGTTTCATTTGTAGCTAAAAATACCAATGTTGATGGAAGCGCCGAGGTCGTAAGAGAAATGGAGATTACAATAGTGCCATAAAGAAGTTAGTCAAGTGCCGTTAAGCTAGTTGCCGCTGCATCTGCAATAGATTTTAGTTTAGTGAAGTTTGGCTCTTTTTGTCAGAAATAGAGCGGCTATATATAGATAAGGAAGCTAGGATCAGGACATCATTTGTCCGGATCCTGGCTCACCTAAGTGCATCTCTTCATATCTTAAAAAGGTTGTTATGAAATTTTATTCTTACTTGTTAGTTTTTCTGCAGATTGTATTCTGCTCAGTTGAAGGCAGCTCGCATAGTGTGGGTTCAGAAACAACTGCTATCAAAGACAGTGTCAAAGTTTCCGCTGTTTACAGAGTAAGCGCCGAAAATGCTAAAATTAACACTAAAACATCCATAATTGTCACCGAGGATCGCCTGACCGACAAGAAAGGTATGACGTTAAAACCAGGTGTAGACGCCGCCATTGACGGCGAACGAAGCGAACCTGATCTGGTTTTTGACTTGAAAGTACCGAGGTCGGGAGAATATGTGATGTCTACCTATGCTGTTACTGATGCTGAGGGAGACAGCCTTATGAAAAAGGCGAAGGGTAAGTATGAATCCATCTATATGAGAATTAAGATCGGCAACCTGCGCCCGACAAAGCGTGTAGTATACGTGCCATGGAACAGACCTCTGCAAAAATCCGGAAAATTTAAATTGCCGGGTGGATCAGAACAACTGAAAGTATGGTTGCCGCGAGGGGTTAGGCTGGGATATATTGAGCTGCGCCCTTATATGCCGCCGGCGGTCCCAATTGGAGCTCGGAATTATAAGCCGAAGGTACTGCCTCCTTCCAGTCACCCACGCCTCTGGGTAAACCAAAACTCATTGCATCTG
>DASWTL010000386.1:0-11547 GCA_036402155.1 Sphingobacteriaceae bacterium
TAAACAAGGGATTTTTGCCGAAAATGGTAAAAAAGCGGATCCAATTTTTTTCCTTGTCTTTTTGGTTTTTTGTAATGAATACCAGTAGCGCAAGCAGTATAAGATCTATACTGATGGTCAATAGTGCAAAAGAGCTTGACCATATTTTTTTATTGATCGGGAACACGGTATTCCATACCAGCGCGATGGCAATTCCCGCCAGTCCGATAGCAATTAACGGACGTAAGATGATCGGCGATGTGCCTTTTTCCTGAAGATATTTTCCGGCAAGATATCCTGCAAGAGTATTGACTACGGCCGGCATTGTGCTAAGCAGTCCTTCGGGATCAAAAGTACCGCGATCATAATAAAGATGTGCCTGGCCGAAAAGCAGCAAGTCCAGTTTAAGAATCGCATTACCTTCCAGGGAGAAAGGATCGGCAGAGCCAAATGCCACCAAAATCAACCAATACACCAGGAGTACAGCTATCGCCAGGTAGATAAGCAGTTTGCGATCTATGTAACGGACAGCCAATGCTGTTAATAAATAGCAGATTGCAATTCGCTGAAGTACGCCAAAAATTCGGGTTTCACTGATGGGGTAAGAAACGATCGCATTATCAGCAGTTAACCTGAAAAATGGGAACCACGAAAGCAGGTAACCAAGGATAAATATGATAACGGCCCGTTTAAAAATACTGAATAAAACGGTGTTAGATGATAAATGCCTGAACTTGTTTTCTGAAAAGCTTAGCGCATTACCCACAGCAAACAGAAACGAAGGAAATACAAGGTCGGTAACCGTAAAGCCATGCCAGGCTGCATGATCAAGCTGCCTGTAAGGAACGGCTCCTGAGCCGGGGCTGATCACGATGATCATAAAACATACCGTAAGCCCCCGGAATACATCCAATGCGGTAAACCTGGTTGAAGTGGTTTTCATCTTTTGAACTGAATGGCAGATTACCATCATCTGATTCTGACGCCCTCCATGAGAGCAAATTCAAACGTGAACGTTGTGTTGTTCACACACATACAGGCAGTTACCTATCCCCGGAACAAAGTCCGGGGATAGGTGAGTTTGTATCAGAAAGAGATAATAATACTTTGTAGAAGCTTAATAACCTGGATTTGGGTTGATTTTAGGATTAGCACTTATTTCAACTTCCGGAATAGGCTGCAGTCGTCTGAAATCTGTAGTGGCAACATTAGTATAGAACGAGTAGGCTTTAGCACCCATGTTCTGGCGGGTAAAGCCTACATTGGTTCGTGTAAGGTCAAAGAACCTTAATCCTTCAAAAGCCAGCTCTTTACGTCTTTCCAATATGATAGCATCAATTAGCGCCTGTCCCGTATAGGAATACGCCGTTAACAGAGGATCTCTGTTTTGGGCCACCATATTTAAATACAGCCGTGCATTGGTGCCATCGTCTAAACGGGCGTAAGATTCAGCTAATGTCAGCAGCACTTCGGCATATCTCAACAGCTTTATTTCATCCCGGTCGGCATTCCCAACGTTTTGATATTTATTCACATAATACACCTGGTTAGTGCCCCTCATGCCGTCAATTATGAGCGTCCGTCTTCGGTCTGTCGGACTATAAATGGAATACATATCATCTGTTACCAGCAAATCGCCGAGACCCGCGCGGGCATACAAATAATCCATTCCTTCTACACCGTTGTTGGCCACTGCAGAATTATTCAGTTCAAAAATTGTTTCCAGCTTATCTGTACGGGCCACGTTTGATGCCCAGTACGAAGTGAAGGCAGCTGCAGTACCTGCCAAAGAATAGCCTCCGTTATTTACTACCAGCAATGCAGCATCCCGGGCTTTTGCATAGTCACCTTTATATAAGTATGCTCTGGTCTGCAATGCTTTTACAGCGTATTTGGAGATAAAATTGGTGTTTGCAACGTGAATAGAAGGTGTGGTTGCAGGCATTATTTCATAAGCTTTATCTAAATCGCTGATGATCTGTGAATATACCTCGGCAACTGTATTTCTAGCCGGAGTAATAAGCACACCACCAACATCGGTAGAAACCGTAACAAGAGGAACACCATCTGCCGATGGATTGACCAGATATGGCTTGGCATACCAGTTTACCAGGTTAAGGTACAACAACCCCCTTAAGGCGTAAGCCTCTGCCCGTAATTGGTTAGCGTTATCGCTGGCCTTCAGATTAGAGCCAATTATTCGGTTGGCCTGTAGTATGCTATAATAGCTTTGCGACCATAAAAGCCGGGATTCTGAATTTCCGGCGACAAATGTATAATTGTTCTGGGCAAGTAACCGCCCTGAGTTAGAGACGCTTGTATACACGTTATCTGCTAACAGATCGCCCATCACAACTGAATTTCTGCCAAACAGGAAGTAATTATTCAGAATCCTGTAGGCACCGGCCAGGGCCTCCATCATATCGCCCTCAGTTAATATGGCCTTTTCTACCGAAACAGCAATGGTAGGCTCCTCTTTTAAGAATTCTTTTCTGCAGGAAGTATTTATCATTAACAGCAGAAGTATCAGGGATATATATGTATGTCTATTTTTCATGTCAATATATTTATTTTAAGGGATGTGATGCTGTAAATTCTGCCACCTCTGTCGGTTAATTAGTCCGGTTTTTGGAGAGCAAGCTTTTGCATATCGCCTGTAAACTATAATTAAAGCCCGATGTTAACGCCGAATGTGAACGTTTTATACTGTAGCATGTCCTGATTGTCAAAACCCGAATAATTCACCTCCGGATCAAATGGCAAGCGCTTATCGAACGTGAATGTTTTCAGATTAGTTGCTCTTCCGTACACATGGAGCTTGCTTGCGCCCAATCGCGTGAGCAATGGTATATTTTTAAAATCATAACCTATGCTCACATTTTTTAGTCGGATATGGTCACCGCGATACAAGCGATAGGTGCTGGTTGAGGGATCATTTGTAGGTGTAAATTTCGGAACATCCGTCTGCTGACCAATGGTTGTCCACCGGTTATCATACACATACTGATATTTGTTATAGAGATACAGCGCCGGTGATGTAAAGTAAATGTCGGAAGCTCCGTAAACCCAGTATCCTAAATTATAATTCACGTCTATGGCTAAATTAATTCCTTTGTAGGAAAAGCTATTGTTAAAGCCGCCTGTAGCTTTGGGTATGGTCTGCTTATCCAGCACATTTAACTTAGCATTGGCTATTTTGTTGGTGGTTGCTGAATGCGTTTCATCGGTGTAATATAGGGCATCGCCATTTTGCGGATCAACACCTGCAAATTCTTTCATGTACAGGGTGTTAAAACTGTAACCTTCTTTCAAATAAAACTGTCCGTTCTGTACAGATGTGCCAGCCGGTAAACGAGTAATCTCATTTTTATTTAAGGCAACATTGAAATTGCTATACCATTTAAAATCCTGCATTCTAACCAGATCGCCCTTAAGGGTAAATTCCCAGCCTTTATTAGCCATTGCACCCACATTCTGATTAACTACAGAGAAACCTGTGGTCAGGGAGGTTGGAATAGCTCTGATCAACCCGTCAATATTGTTATAGTAATAGTCTACTGTAAGCATGAAGCGTTCTTTTCCGAAACCAATATCCATCCCTACATCAAACTTTTTGGAGGTTTCCCACCGAAGATCTATGTTACCGCTTGATGAATACTGCTGCCCGGTATAACCCGCATAACTGTAACTGCTGCTGTAGCTAACTTGTGGTACCCATAAATAGTTACCCATGCTGGCATTACCGGTAGTGCCGTAAGATGACCGAAGTTTTAAAGAAGACAAGACACGCTGTTTATTAAAGAAATCTTCTTCATGTAAGTTCCATGTTCCGCCAACGGAATAAAAATTAGCGTCCTGGTTATTAGTAGGGAATCTGGATGACCCATCTCTTCTTAACGACCCGTTAAGCGCATACTTGTTTTTATAATTGATGCCTGCGATGGCATATAATGACGTGAATGAATAATTACTGTATTGCCCGTAAGCCCCGTTGGGTGTGGCAGCATTACTAAGTGCTGTTAGTTCGGCATGAGCTGAGGGAAATCCGAATCCATCTGCAGCGAGTAAATATTCCTTCGACCGCTGC
Source organism: Sphingobacteriaceae bacterium (assembly GCA_036402155.1). Taxonomy (GTDB): domain Bacteria; phylum Bacteroidota; class Bacteroidia; order Sphingobacteriales; family Sphingobacteriaceae; genus DASWTL01. The sequence continues at coordinate 4,067 of DASWTL010000386.1, forward strand.
GCCTCATATCCTGCGGAAGCAGTTGCGTAGAAGTTCTCAATTCCTTTTATATCATACCGGTAATCAACCTGGTTGCGCGAAAGCCAGTTAAAATAGCGCGTATAATAATTTTTACTACGGCCTTTTAGTCCCCGGCCATCACCCATGATTGCGTTTAGAAACACGGTTTCTTCAAGCGTGTTGTAATCTATACTGAAATAACTTGTATAACTCAACTCATCCAGGATATTCCATTTAAGTTTTGTATTACCTAAAACGCGGGTCTCTGATAAAAACTTATTGTCATTGTCTGCAATCCACAGCGGATTATATATTCCGGGAAAGTTGGTGTTTCCTGTAACTGCAGTATTAATGGTTCCGTCGTCATTGTAAGCCAATTGAAATGGTCTTAAACTGCGTGCAGCCCATGTCGGACTGCCGGAAAACTGTGTGCCGTAAGGAGTATTCTGACCTACATTGGAAACGTTGATGCCTGCTAAAACCTGAAGCTGCTTACTGATCTTGTGGTCAAAATTAAACAGACCTGTTATTTTTTTAAAATCAGAACCAATAGTAGTTGCCTCCTGGTTAAAATACCCCGCAGAGGCGAATAATTTTGTTTTATCTGTTCCGCCATCGATACTCACATTATATTGTTGCTGTTTGCCTGTTCGTGTAACCAGGTCATACCAGTTGTTTGATTTTCCACTGTTCAGACCATAGCTTTGGGCCGCAGCCTCTACCTGGGCCGGAGTTGAGCCAGCATTCGTTAACGCTTCACGGAACAGTTCAGCGTATTGTGCAGCATTCAAAGCCCTACCTGCATCCGGGTTATCCATTGGGCTTGACACACCGGCTTCAGCATCAACCCTTATCCTGGTTTTTCCGCTTCGTCCTCTTTTGGTAGTAATAACAATTACACCACTACTGCCTCTCGATCCATATAAAGCAGTTGCCGCGGCATCTTTAAGCACATCTACACTTTCTATATCGTTCTGATTCACTCCGGCTAAGGCGTATGATGTTGTTGAGTTGTAGCCCAGTTGCCCGGAATTGACGATCATACCGTCAATGACTATTAATGGATTGGAAGACAGTGACAACGATCCAAGTCCGCGGATGCGAATGTCAACGTTGGCTCCGGGCTGGCCACTGGTTACGGGTGCGGAAAACCCGGCTATCTGCCCCTGCAACGTTTGCACGAATGTAGAGAAGGGTTTATTCTCTAAAACTTCGCCTTTTACGGAAGCGATGGAGCTGGTGTTAGCTGCCAGGGTGGTGGTTCGGTAACCGTCGGATACGATGACCTCGTTCAGTGCATGTATCTGGAGTTTTAAAATCACATTCATGCGGCCTTCGCGTGCTAATACCTGCTGTGGAGCGTAGCCAACCATTTTGAAGGTCAGAAAAGAGCCTTCAGGTAGCTGCCTGAATGAGTAATGGCCATTTTGATCGGTTGTGGTAGCCTGTGATGTACCTGTAACCTGTACTATTACACCCGGTATCGGCATGCCCGTGGAATCAGTTACGGTTCCGTTAACGTCGAGTGGGGGTAGTGTGGCTGTACTTCGATTGGCACGCGCAACTTGTTGTGGTTTTGACTGTATTATAATCGTTTTGTCAACAATGGTATAGGTAAAAGGATGATCTTTAAAAATCGAGGCAAGGGCCTCGTCAATGGTTGCATCCTTAATAGTAGCCGTTACTTTGGAATTCCTTATCAGATTTTCTTTGTAAAAAAAGAGATAGCCACTTTGCTTCTCTATAGTTGAGAACACCTTTTTTAGTGCAATATCATCACCTGAAAAGTTAATCCGCTGCGCAAAGGAATTTGCCGATGCCTGGATACACATCACGGAAATAAGTATGATGGTTAGTTTCATAGTCAGGAATAATTTTAGAGGAAAAGATTTCCAGGATCCCGGTATTTTAACAACAAGATTTAAATACATATTTTTGTATTGTTTAAGTGATTGTATAATGGTTTTAACGCTGTATTGAAATTGCTTAAATTATTGCCGGAGGTGTTGGAGCACTTCCGGTTTTTTGCAATTAACTGGTTTGGTTAATTTTTTATCTCATTTGAATCCTCCTATATTCTGAATTGATAATTATGGTTGTACAATTAATTTGCGTCCGTCCACTTTAAAATGTACCCCGCCAACTTCCAGTACTTTTAAAACTGTTGCCAGATCTGAACTTCGTTCTATTTTACCTGAGAACTTATCTTCGTTTACGCCTGGCTGAAAAACAACTTCAACATCATACCAGCGGGAGATCTGCCCCATTAATGAACGCAGATCGGTATTGTCAAAATAAAATAACCCATCTTTCCAGGCCGTTACCGCCGAAACATCAACATAATCAATAGTATATTTTTCACTTCCGTTGGATATGAAACCCTGCTGACCGGGCTTTAATACGGCCAGTTGTCTGTTAGAAGATAATTTTACTGCACCTTCTAAGAGCGTGGTTCTTATCTCTCCCTCTTCACGATATGACATGATATTAAAATGGGTTCCCAGAACTTCAACCTGTTGATTTCCGGCTATTACCCGGAAAGGTTTATGCTCGTTGTGTTTTACCTCGAAATAGGCTTCACCTCTCATCTCAACACGCCTTTCTTTAAGATTAGAAAAGCTTGCCGGAAATTTCAATGAGCTGGAAGCATTTAGCCAGACTTTGGTACTATCAGGTAACATCACCTGATATTGCCCGCCTTTGGGCGTTTCTATAGTATTGAAAGAGACACGATTATCTCCTGTTGTATTTACTGCGGTATAGATCAACTGTCCATCTGCAGTCTTAAGGATCTTTATACCAGATTGTTCGGCTATTTCACCATTGCTGGCTTCTGTAAGACTGATTTTCCTGCCATCCGAAAGCGTGAGTATCGCTTTATTGCCACCCGGGATAATTTGGTTTTTAGTATACTGTTGTTCGGTATTGTTTTGGCGGCCATAAAAATATAAGCCTGCACTTAATACGATCAGAAGGATTGCAGCTGCAGAAATATATGGCCATAAGGCATGTACTTTTTTCTTACTGTGATGTATCGGCAAGGATTCCCAAACGGCATTCAGGTGTTCATCCCTGATGCGCTGAGGTATTTCCGGCAGATCCTCAACTTCATATTTAAGGTACCAGCTTTCTAATACTGCTTTTTCATCATCAGAGCATTTACCGTCGAGGTATCTGTTTAATAAATCTCGTACATCGTCTTGTTGCATACAATTTCTTATATATACCAAGACAAGTTAAGGATTGCCTAACAGGTAGATGTTATAAAAAAAAGTTACCTGGAATTATAGATTTATAAAGAATAACAACACAAACAGTGATCCTAATCTAAGGCGGAGCATTTTCAGGGCATTGGTAACCTGCTTAGAAACAGTTTGTTCTGAAATTGAAAGCTTTTCAGCGATCTCTTTATGAGAGAGGTATTCTTTTCTGCTCAACAAAAAAACTTCACGCATTTTTGGAGGCAGCGTGTCGATTTCTTTCTGTATCAGAGATGCGAATTCTTTTTCCCTGACCAGCAGATCAGTTGTGTAATTCCGTTCATTTACAAACTCCCGGAGAGAAGCCAGATACCTGTTTTCAACCTGTTTGCGTGAAAACAGGTTGAAAATCCTGTTTCTCATTCCAGAATATAAGTAACCTGACAGATTTGCTGTATCAGGGATTTCAGCCCGTTTATTCCACAGATTAGTAAAAAGTTCCTGTAAAATATCTTTGACTTCTTCGTGGTTACCTAATTTTTTGTACGCGTGATTATAAAGCAGATTTTTATATCGATTATAAACTTCGGTATATGCACGCTTATCACCTTTCCGAAGAAGCATGACCAATTCCTGATCGTTGATATTTTGGTAGGCGTACATCTCTGATAACAAATATAATAAAAACAGTACTTTATTAAATACAATTCTCTTATTCATCTGGCAGAATCAGGCGCATTGAAAGATCAAGACATGTAAAGGGGGGGAATGCTAAGGGTTAACTAGCTTGGAGCCATTTAGAGGACTGGGCGAAAAACTGCGGGGTTCTCTATTTCTAGAAAAAGTATATTACTCCTTGCCCCTCGTTGGAGAAAGAAGGGGATTACTTTACACGTCTAAGCGGATTTCTAAACACAGGGTTTTACTCCCGGAAAGCTTAGTATATTAAATTCCAGGAGCACACTCAAGATTGAGCGGTATGCACAATTCCTGACAATCTTATCAAGATAAAAATAACTTCTTAATGCTTTAGATCAGTTTATGCTGTTTTTTCTGGCGCTTCAGCAGGTTTTTCTTCCTTTGTGACGCCATTTTGAGCATTTTTGAATTCTTTTACTCCTGCGCCTAATCCCTTCATCATTTCCGGAATTTTCTTGCCGCCAAATAATAACAATATAATTACCAGAATAATGATAATTTCCGGCGCTCCTAAACTTCCCATAGTTTTTTTCTTTCAAAAATACTATTCTTTCTCTTTCCTCAATCCTTTTTTAAAAAGTTTTCCAGATTCATCACTTCGGGCAGAAGAGGCTCCCGTAAAAGCAGAGCCTTTACATTCCTCTCCATTTTGGAGAGGGAGGCTACAATACAAATAGCAATTCCGTTCATAGGGTGAGGCTTTACCCCATCCGTCATTGCCACATAGTAACAAACAGGATTGTACCACCGGAATTCGTTAATATAGAATTGAAGCGCTTTTTTTAAAGCCTCATCATTTGACAAGCCTGCCCAAAGCAAAACCTTTACACCCCCTCTCCATTTTGGAGAGGGAGGCTACTACAATACAAATAGCAATTCCGTTCATAGGGTGAGGCTTTAACCCAACGCCGTCATTCCCATCGTAACAATCTCACCAGGCTACTACAACTCATACAGTAATTCCGCTCATAGGGTGAGGCTTTACCCCATTCAAGTTATTACCTTAGCAGATGAGTTTTGCTTAAGCCTCACAGTTTTTAAAAATGAAACCTGCATGAGCATACCGCTCATTCCGAAGGAATCCCTACGGGACAAAACCGAAATGAATATGCTCATGCAAGCTTCATAGCCGATAAAAAATAAATATATTATAATGAAAAAAGTAAGGAACCTGATCGCAGCAGCTAAAGAATTGTCTTCTGCTGAAGACGAAAATCTGACCAGGGCATTATATAACCTGATCTGTTATTCCCCGAAAATACCCCTAAGACTACATCAGCAACAACTTTTGGAAGAAGCCACCACCTTTCAGGTGGAGGTTTATGATGAACATTTTGCAAAGGGACCGTTGCTGGTAAATGGTTTTAAATGGGGTAGGGGCTCTTATAAGGTATTATTAACACATGGGTGGGGCTCAAAAGCACTGGACTTTGTTGAACTCATTACTGAACTAAGAAAGTATGATGACCTGGAGATAATCGCATTTGATGCCCCGGGCAATGGATCATCAGAGGGGGAACTGACCAATCTGTTGTTATATATGAAGGCCGTTATTGCCGTATCTGACAGGTATGGTGTTCCCGATGCTTTTATTGGCCATTCGTTAGGGGCCATGGCGAATATACTGGCTGCTGATGAATTGGAGGGAGATAACCCCCAGTTGTTGATCAGCATATCTCCTTTAATAAAAATAAAGGAACACTTTGTTTCCATTATGACAAGTGTCAATGCTTCGGAAAAAGCACAGAATGACTTTTTTACCAGCTTCCAATTCAGGTTTAACGTGCCGGCGGATCATTTTGACCTGGTAACCTTATATTCAGCTCAACGAAAGCATCTGGTACTTTATGATCCGGATGATCCGGTATCACCTCAAAATTACCTGCTTGAATTTTTATCAAAAAATCCCGCGATTGAAAGTATCAGCTTTGATCATATCGGTCATGAGAGAATGCATAGGGATCCGCAGGTAATTAAGGAAGTAGTAACATTTTTGATTGAGAATCGGAATAGTTATAATTAATTTCACTCAGGTAGCAATTCTTCTCAATCAAACCTTTAATAGTAATTCATAATGAATTTTTTTAAGACACTGATCATATTGATCTTTATTTACTCCCCACTGGCTGCACAAACAGAAAAGCCTTCTTTAAACGGAGCATTGCAGCGGGAATATTTTGTTCAGTCATTAGTTAAAATAGCTCATCCCGTTTTAGATGCGTTAAGCAAAAACGAGCTTAAAACACGCATGCCCGTGGAAGCGAGATATCCTGATAACAATCGCAATTTTATACACCTGGAGGCTTTTGGCAGGTTATTGGCCGGCATGGCGCCGTGGTTAGCACTAGGCGCTGATGGTACCGCTGAAGGCCGGCTTCGAAAAAAATATATTGACCTTTCTATCACTTGCATAAAAAATGCCACCGACCCGAAAGCGGCAGATTTTATGAATTTCAATAAAGGGAACCAGCCGCTGGTGGATGCCGCGTTCCTTGCACAGGCATTGCTACGGGCGCCTAACCAGCTCTGGGAACCTCTTGATTCCAAAACCAAACACCAGGTTTTGGAAGCGTTTCGTTCTACCCGTAAAATTACCCCGGGATATAATAACTGGCTGCTATTTAGTGCGATGATTGAAGCTGCATTACAGCAGTTTGATCATTCCGGCGATATGATGCGCATGGATTATGCAGTCAGAAAACATGTGGAATGGTATAAAGGTGATGGTACTTATGGCGACGGACCAAATTTTCATGAAGATTACTATAACAGCTTTGTTATTCATCCCATGCTGATCGAGGTTTTGTCTGTTTTAAGGGATAGCAAACGTGATCCTTTAAAAAACTATGAACTGGCAATAAAACGGGCATCAAGATATGCCGAGATCCAGGAGCGTATGATCTCTCCGGAAGCAACTTATCCTGTGGTTGGGCGCTCTATAACCTATCGTTTCGGTGCGTTTCAGCTATTATCTAAAATGGCTTTAATGCATTCGTTGCCTAAAAATGTACTTCCTCAACAAGTTCGTTTTGCTTTATTCAGCGTGGTTAAGAAACAAATTGAAGCTCCCGGCACCTTTGATAAGAATGGCTGGCTTCAGATTGGGTTTTACGGTCACCAGCCCCAGCTTGCAGAAAATTATATATGTACCGGAAGTCTGTATCTATGCTCACAGGTATTTCTTATCCTGGGGTTACCCGCAGATGATGTTTTCTGGACCGCTGAAAATGCCGACTGGACTTCAAGAAAAGCGTATAATGGGGGAAGTGTTACTATAGATCATGCGCTAAAAGATTGATCGTTCACTATAGCTTGCCGGCTATGCATACAGTGAAATGATCTGTGGAAAATAGTATTGGTATTACGGAGGATAATAGTGGTAACAACCTCAGGATTCGGATATTTTTACCTGTACAATAATTTGCCGGTTGTGTAAACTAAAGAGATTACCAGCGTCTGGTTTGCGGTATATACCCGGTCTGAAATTTATGAAAAAAATAAGTATACTCTGTTCAGTTATAGTATTGCTATCAGCTTGTGCTATTTTTTCAGGAAACAAACATGAGGCGAAGGTTCCACGTC
>DASWTL010000387.1:0-4094 GCA_036402155.1 Sphingobacteriaceae bacterium
ACCACAACCTTATTATTATCGCAACGGGCATCAATTACAGTTATGGTAACGGATGCTGTTGCCGTACATCCATATTCATTGGTAGCCAGTACCGAAAAAGTATAGTTTCCTGCAGCACTTGGTGTAAAGGTAGTTGATGCAGTGGTAGAACTGCTTAAATCAGCAACAGGACTCCAGGAATAACTGGTTGTTCCATCTATGGTATTTGATGCATTAATGATTAAACTTTGAGCGCCATACCCAAGGGCGATAGTATTGTCTGATAAGCCTGTAAAGGTATTGTCATTACGAGTCACCGAAATTACAGGTTGTGGAATTGTACCTTCAATAGTAATGGTAGCAGATGCAGAGTCGATGTTTCCGGCCTTATCTGTAACGATTAACATCACAGGATTTTCGCCAATATCAGAGCAGGTAAATGTTGTTTTACTTAATGTCATTGATGCTATGCCCCAATTGTCAGAAGAACCATTGTCAATTTCAGTGGCAGCGACTGATACAGAGCCATTAACCAGTGTCCGGGTTATGTTTTGTGTAACAACGGTGGGTTTAATATAGTCGTTACTAACCATATTAGTTATCGCACTTTCATTATGCAACCTGTCTAACGAAGTAACGGTGTAATAATAAATACTGTCAGCCAGAAGCGTATTATCCGTTCGGGAGTTTTCATCCATATTCGTGATAGCCAGGATGTTATTTGCATCCTCAAGATCAATATTCTGATTGGTAGATCTGTAGATCACAAACCGTTTGGCTTTATCAAACTCATTAGCAGTTTCAGCAGGTTTTGTCCAGGATAAGGTGATGGATGTTGCTGAGTTCTTAGTTAAGGTTAGATCAGTAGCCGGTGCAGGAGCCACGTTATCTTTCCAGGACATGATCGGTAACAATGCAGGTTTATTATAGAGTCGCAATCTTAATGAATCCCGGTAGTTTAAAGCATTACCTGCAAGAAAGGTATGCCGGAAGTGGATTTGTCCGTAAACATGGTCGTTGGAGCGGTTTATTCTTATCTGGTTCGGGATTTCGCTTCGGCTTTTCCAGCCTGTGGTATTAACTTTATAATCTGCCATCCCAATGTAGATATGCCGTCCATAAGCTTTAGTGTCCCACCATGGTACCAGGAGTTTATAGTCAGATCCGGATTGACCAATATACCAGTATACCTGTGGCGCCAGATAATCAACCCAGCCGGACTGGATCCATTTTTTTGTATCAGCGAACAAATTGCTGTAATGCTGTAAAGCATTAGGGGTTGTTGGCGAGCCTATTTCAGGGTCGGTACTGCTGCGGTAAATACCCGACGGGGATACACCGAATTTTACCCATGGTTTAATTGCATTGATGCTATCGTTTATACGTTTAATCAGCAGGTTTACATTATCTCTCCGCCAGTCGGCGCGGCCTGCAGAGGTAGCCGGAAAGCCACGGGGATCGGCATTATAAGCTGCGTCATCACCAGTAGTGCCGTTGGGATAGAAGTAATCATCAAAATGTATCCCATCTACATCGTATCTTTTCAAAATGTCGACAATTACATTGGTTACATGCGTGCGTACTTCCGGCAGTCCGGGATTTAAGATCTGAACTGCTCCAACGGTAAGCATCCATTCAGGATGTGTTTTTGATACATGCGATTCGGCATACAGGGCCGGGTTATTGGCGCTGGCTATATTAGCTACGGCGCGATATGGATTTATCCAGGCATGGAACTCAAATCCTCTTTTGTGGGATTCTTCAATTCCAAACTGTAATGGGTCCCATAATGGACTCGGAGCCGCACCCTGTTGATTGGTTAGATAATAAGACCATGGTTCAAGGTCGCTCGGATACATGGCATCGCTCTGACTTCGTACTTGCAAATAGACTGCATTCATCCCTGTAGCTTTGTTGTGGTTCAGGATGTTAATCAACGCCGATCGCTGCTGAGCCGGAGTTTGCGTTCTGCTTGGCCAGTCAAGGCTTAAATGGGTGCTGATCCAAACGCCTCTAAGTTCTCTTTTGGGCGGGCTTTGAGCCTGAATAGTGTGAATAATAGACAGGCTAATAATGGTTAGTAAAAGTTTTCTCATAGAATCGGTTTTTGCAGGTTTATACGTGATTGTAAATATAAAGATGAATATTTTACTTTAAATAACAAAATTTTGCGTAAATGTGCAATAGTTAAGATAATAAATGCGTATTTGTGCATGTTTGAAGCAATATATTTATATATGAATATATTGATAGAGCGGGAGTTCGATGTCCCGGATAACCAGGTATGGCGAGCCTTGAAACCAGGGTTCCACGGATTCATGTATCACCTGTGCAGTTGCCAGGGTGAGTTGTGAAAGGCCTTGATAATATTGTAAAAGGCTTATATTTATATGCCAGCTTTAAATATTATGAGAGCTATGTTTAGATCATTATGAGTTAACATGAGAAAACTTTCCGGGATTGCGCTAATAGCATTAGTTTCTTTTATTTATTCTTTTTCACCGGTTAAAAATCCGGATGATCCTATTTATACCGTTACGCAATTAAGCAGCCCTATGCAGATTGACGCTAACTGGGATAAGAGGGAGTGGAAAAGGACAAAAGGAATTACTTTGACTAACTTCATGGGCGAAATTCCGGCCTTTAAGCCCCTGGCTAAAGCAAAAATGATGTATGATAAGGATCATCTGTATCTGATATTCCGGGTTAAGGATCGTCATGTTCGAATTCAAACTCGAAATTTCAACGGACCTGTATCAGGAGACGCCTGTGTGGAATTCTTTTTTTCTCCAGACCAAAATTTTCCGTTAAGGTATTTTAATCTAGAAATAAATGCCGGTGGCGTTCCATTAATGGGTTATCATACTAACGGACAGAAAGAGTTTAAGTTACTTCAGCCGGATGAGTTGAAGCTGATTAAGATTGCGCATTCGCTGCCAGGGAACCTGGAGCAGGAAATAGCAGAACCGGTAACATGGACTGTTGAGTGCCGGATTCCGCTGAGTCTTTTACAAAAGTATACTGCTATCACCACGCCTGAAAAAGGCATCGGCTGGAAAGCAAATTTTTACAAAACTTCCAGCAGAAGTTCTAACCCGCATTGGATAACATGGGCGCCTGTATCTAATCCGAAGCCAAATTTTCATTTACCCCAGTTTTTTGGAACAATCGTGTTTAATTAAATTCACATAAACATAAATTGAAAATCGATGGCGTACAATGAAAAACTGGCAATCCGGATACGTGAATACCTTGTTGAAACTCCGGGTGTGGAAGAAAATAAGATGATGGGAGGCCTGACTTTTATGATTAATGATAAAATGACGGTTGGGATCTATAAGGATGAGATGATGTGCCGTATACCTCCTGAACTTCATGAAAAGATGATTCAAAGGCCCGGTTGCCGTACTATGGATTTCACTAAGCGGCCTATGATAGGGTATGTTCTTATATCTGATGAAGGTATGCGCTCTGCAAAAGACTTTGCATTCTGGATGGATCTTTGTGTGGAGTTTAATAAAAGGTCCAAATCATCGAAGAAGAAAAATAAATCTTAAGATGTAGTGGTTTTCCTGAGCATTTCTCTTTCTAATAGTAACTATTGATAGTTTACAGCTTAAAAACGTCTTAAAAACCGCTCCGAATTTATTTTTACGATACGTTAAAGCTTTTCAAGTATTCATAATATCTTGCGCCGCAATGAGAAGCAAAGAATTTCAATGGGTTATTGCGGGCGTACTATTTTCCCTATTATGGGCCTCTGCCTCGAGCGCTACAAAAATTGGATTGGATGCTGCTCAGCCACTTTTTATTGCAGTTCTGCGTTTCGGAATTGCATCTGTGATCATGCTTGCCTATGCTCACATGGCAAAGGGTTACAGCTTGCCGGCCGGTAGGGAATGGGTAGATATAGCTGTTTACGGATTATTAAACATTAGTATTTACCTGGGCTGTTATGTGTTTGCCATGCAGGAAGTAACCGCAAGTATTGGCGCCATTGCAACGGCTACCAATCCGGTGTTCATAAGCCTGATGTCTGTGTTTTTTTTAAAGAAAAGACTAACCTGGAATGTTATTTTATCGCTGATGATATGTATCGCAGGTGTTTTTTGTGC
>DASWTL010000388.1:0-3790 GCA_036402155.1 Sphingobacteriaceae bacterium
AAAGAAGATATATAATATATTTTCAAGTGATTCGATATTTAAGACTTTACCAGATTCAAACAAGGTGTACGCCTTTGCTTTTAAAGCATCTGTGAAAAGAGACTCAATAGGAAATATCTCGGTACTCAAACTTACTGCAAACGATCCGATTGCATACACGATTTATCCTAACTATAAATTACTGCAGTCAATTGATTATAGTCTTTTTATGGATGGACGAGATCAAGCAACATTTTTGTTTCCAGTCTTATTACAAGTAGGTCATGCTGAGGATAAGACACCTGCTCAATTTTATAGCTATGAAATTGCGATGAAGATGTTTGATTCAAAAAATACTGAGTCAGACATTACTGAAAGAATATACTTTGGTCCTTTTATATCAGTAATTGATAAGACAATAAGATATTGACCTTTAGGCTGTGAAATGCGCTCACAAGTTAGAAACGTCTTAATCCAATCTTGTGGTTGACCTTCTCTCCTGTGAGTCGTTCAGGCATCGGTTTGTAAAACTATTGTTGAATTTTCCTCAGCTAAATGCTCTAAGATCAGCAATACCGCCAAACCTCGTATTTTTCTGAAGGGAAAAATATATCACTGGATCGCTGTTTTGGAACAGCTTTACTCCAGTGACCTTCACTCTGTTCGTGGTTGGTTCGCATTGGTGGAGGTAATACTTATCGGTCAGTCACAATGCAATTTGTAAGACGCCAAGCTTTGACCAGGCATTAACCAAAACTTTAAAATATATCGTTCCTAAATTTTTGTAATATTGAGAAATGACAATTCAATCATACATTGATATAATAAATCATCGATATAAGACTGGAATAAGCAGAGAACATACGTATAGAGGAGATTTACAATCCCTCCTGATGAATCTGCTCCCCGATATCTTAGTAACAAATGAGCCTGCCAGAGTTGCCTGTGGAGCACCTGATTACATGCTTACCAGGAAAGATATCCCTATAGGATACATTGAGGCAAAAGATATTGGTGTTGATTTAAATTCAAAAACTTTAAAAGAGCAGTTCGAAAGATATAAATCCGGATTAAGCAATCTGATATTTACAGATTATCTGGAGTTTCATTTTTATAAAGATGGGGTTTTCACAACCAGCATTTCCATAGCAAAGATTGAAAATGACGCTATAATCCCTATTCCAGCCAATTTTGATACTTTTAAAGAGCTCATCAAGAACTTCGCTTTAACTATATCCCAGACTATTAAAAGTCCAACTAAACTGGCTGAAATGATGGCAGGTAAGGCAAAGTTGATGGCTGATATTATAGAGAAATCTTTAAACTTTGATGATCATACCGATACGAAAAGCAATTTAAAAAAGCAGATGCTTTCATTTAAGCAGATGCTTATACATGATATCGATAATAAAGCATTCTCTGATATCTACGCGCAGACTATTGCATACGGGATGTTTGCGGCAAGATATCATGACCCTACTTTACCAACTTTTTCAAGACAAGAGGCTGCAACCTTAATTCCCAAATCAAATCCATTTTTACGAAAACTTTTTCAGGATATTGCAGGATATGATTTAGATGATCGGTTGACCTGGATCGTTGATGAACTTGTGAATATATTTTTAGCAACTGATGTTGCTGAAATCATGAAAGGTTTCGGGAAGAGCACTAAACAGGAAGATCCTGTGGTTCATTTTTACGAAACGTTCCTTGCTGCTTACAATCCGGCATTGAGAAAGGCCCGAGGTGTATGGTACACGCCACAACCTGTTGTAAACTTCATAGTCAGAGCAGTTGATGATATCTTAAAAACAGAATTTAACCTCCCCCAAGGGTTAGCAGACACAACCAAGATTAAAGTTAAGAGCAAACATATAACAAAAGCCACACCCGATAAAAGATCAAAACTTAAAGAAGTAGAACTTGAGCAAGAGGTCCATAAAGTCCAGATATTAGACCCTGCAACAGGTACAGGTACATTCCTTGCTGAAGTGGTGAGGCACATTTATAAAAACTTTGAAGGGCAGCAAGGGATCTGGAGTAACTACGTGAATCAACATTTAATTCCTAGGCTAAACGGTTTTGAGCTATTAATGGCTAGTTATGCAATGGCTCATCTTAAAATGGATATGCTGTTAACTGAAACCGGATATAAGGCTACAACTGATCAAAGGTTTAGAATATTCTTGACCAATAGCTTAGAAGAAGCGCATCCTGATACTGGAACGTTATTTAGCTCCTGGTTGAGTGATGAGGCAGATCAGGCGAATGCGGTAAAGAGGGATACTCCGGTGATGGTGGTGATGGGGAATCCACCTTACAGTGTAAGCAGTTCCAATAAAAGTGCATGGATCGAAAAGCTTACCGCCGATTATAAAAAAGATATGAAAGAGCGAAACATTCAGCCACTTTCTGATGATTACATTAAGTTTATTCGTTTTGGGCAACATTTTATTGATAAGAATGGAGAAGGGGTTTTGGCTTATATATCTAATAATAGTTTTATCGATGGCATTATCCACAGACAAATGCGAAAGCATTTATTAGAAAGCTTCGACAAAATTTATATTTTGGATTTGCATGGTAACGCAAAAAAGAAGGAGGTTGGCGCGGATGGATCTCTAGATCAAAATGTGTTTGATATAATGGCAGGGGTGTCCATAAACTTATTTATAAAGACCAGTAGAAAGCAAAAGGAGCAACTTGGCGAATTGTTTTACAACGAATTATCGGGCACAAGAGAGTTTAAATATAAAGAGTTAAATACAAATAATTTACATACTATTAGTTGGAAGAAACTACAACCTACAGCGAGTAATTATTTTTTCGTTAATAAAAATTTCAAAGACAGAACTGTCTATGAACAAGGATTTAAACTTGACTTAATTTTTCAAAAGTTCTCAAATGGCTTTACAACAGAGAGAGACGCGGTATCAATCCATTTTGATAAGCATTCACTAGATGCTACACTACGAGATTTGGTAGGACTTGATGCAGAAGATTTTCGAACCAAATACAATCTGTTAGAGGATGGGCGAGATTGGACTATACGAACTGCAAAAAGCGATATTCTCACGAATACCCACAATTACACAAAGGTTTTATATCGTCCGTTTGATTTAAGATATTCATGTTATACAGGTAAGACAAAAGGGTTTTATGCTTTTCCCCGGGGGGAAATAATGAATAATTTCCTTTACGATGATAATTACGGATTGATACTTCCAAGACAAACCAAGGAAACCTTGGGTGCATTTGTTACTAATAGAATAGCAGGTCATAAATCTTATTCTGCGTACGATAAGAGTTCCGTCTTTCCTCTCTACATTTACCATGAAACACAAAACACGCTATTAAAAGCCTCAAATCGAACTCCAAACTTTAATCTCACAATCGTCGACCAACTCGGTGAACGAATATCCTTAAAATTTACTAACGAAAAAGAAAACACTGAAGGCACCTTCGCGCCTATTGATATCTTAGACTATATGTACGCCTTTTTGCATAGCCCGACTTATCTCGATACCTACAAAGAGTTTCTGAAGATAGATTTTCCTTATGTTCCATATCCAAGGGATACTGTAGAATTTTGGCAACTGGTAAAGATTGGTGGTGAATTACGACAAATTCATTTACTGGAAAGTCCCCAAGTCAATAAATACATTACTCAATATCCTATTGACGGTGACAACCTAGTAACCAAAATAAAATTTGAAGCGAATTATGAAGTAATTGACGGAGATTCCATAACCAATATAGATCCCGTTTATCCAATGGGAAGGGTCTATATTAATGACACACAGTTCTTTCA
>DASWTL010000389.1:0-6975 GCA_036402155.1 Sphingobacteriaceae bacterium
CCGGCGGTTTAAGGTTTCTATACGAAGTGCAGTTATTACGATTGGTGCGGCGGGTTTTTTCTCCTTCGCAGTCTCAGAGGATCTTTTCCAGGTATCTAAAAATCTTGACATTTTCGCTTCGGTATTTAAAGAGTTAAATATCAATTATGTGGACGATGTTAATTCATCCAAACTTATAAAAACCGGTATCGATGCCATGTTAAATGACCTTGATCCCTATACTGAATATGTTCAGGAGTCGGATATTGAGGATTATCGCATGAAGTACGTAAGTACTCAGTATGGTGGCATCGGCGCTTCTGTGGTAACAAGAAATAATAAAGTTATAATTACTGAACCTTTTGAAGGATTTCCGGCGCAAAAAGTTGATTTACGCGCGGGTGATGAGATTCTGGAGATCAACGGAACACCCGTAAAGGGGAAAGAGAGTGAACAGGTTAGCCAGATGCTTAAGGGACCTAAAGGTACCCCGGTTAAGCTGTTGATTTTGCGCACAGGAAACTCAAAACCATTTGAGAAAAGCATGGTTCGGGAAGAGATCAGACAACCTAACGTTTCTTACTATGGGATGCTCGGCAATAATGTAGGATACATTAAACTCGATAAATTCCTTGAGAATTCTGGTCAGGAAGTTCGGGACGCTCTTCTGGACCTTCGTAAAAACAACCTGAATGGTCTGGTGCTTGACTTGCGTTATAATGGCGGGGGTATTTTGCAGGAAGCTGTTAAGATCGTTAACCTTTTTGTTGAAAAAGACATACTTGTTGTTGTGCAGAAAGGCAGGAACCGGGAAAAAACTATCAATTACAAAACTACCGGTTCACCTGTTGAACCCGCTTTGCCACTGGTTGTGCTCATTAACAGCAGATCTGCTTCTGCATCAGAAATTGTAGCCGGCTCATTACAGGATCTTGATCGAGCAGTGGTTATCGGACAGCGTAGTTTCGGCAAAGGTCTTGTGCAGCAAACATTCAACCTCCCTTATAATAGCTTGGTAAAAGTTACAGTTGCCAAATATTATACACCTTCAGGCAGATGCATACAGGCACTTGATTACACGCACAGAAGCTCTGACGGAAATGTAGAAAAGGTAGCTGATTCATTAATTACAGAGTACAAAACAAAGGGGGGCCGTTTAGTTTATAATGGCAGTGGCATTTATCCCGACATTTTTGTTAAACCATTAAAGTACAGCCAGATTACCCAGGTGCTTGCAAATAAGAATTTTATATTTGATTATGCCAATAAGTACCGGAATGTTAAGGAGTCAATACCTAATCCCAAAGAGTTCAGGTTATCTGATGCAGAGTATGCTGATTTCGTAAATTACTTGTCCGATAAAGATTATAATTACTTTACCCGTACTGAAAAATTGTTGAATGACCTGAAGACTGAGGCTGAAAAAGAGCAGAAGTTGGCTGATATAAAATCAGAATATGAAGGCCTGAAATCGAAAGTTTCCTTCAGTAAAAAGAATGATCTTCAACAGTTTAAAGAGGAGATACGGCGTGTTCTGGAATCAGAAATAATTACCCGGTATTATTTTGAGAAAGGGCGCCTGGAGAGCAATTTCAAATATGATGATGACATCGGGAAAGCACTCACAGTAATTGCAGATAAACCCATGTTTGCTTCTGTGCTCAAGGGAACCGGCAGCTATAAAACTATCGGTAAACCGGATGGTGGCTTTTCTGCAAGTGCAGGGAAATAATCCAGACCTATAAGGTTTCCAAAACCTTATAGGTTTATCAGGTCTACTTATACCCTAACCCCATATTATACAACATAAAAGCCCATTTATCAGCTTGTTCTTCAATTATTTTGCTGGTAGGTTTTCCTGCTCCATGTCCGGCGTTTGTTTCAATACGGATTAATACGGGCGCCTCACCTTTATGATTTTCCTGAAGGTTGGCTGCAAACTTAAATGAGTGAGCGGGTACTACTCGGTCGTCATGATCGGCAGTGGTAACCATGGTTGCAGGATATTTTACACCGGGTTTTAAAGCATGGTATGGGGAATATTTATATAAATACTCAAACATTTCCTTCGAGTCTTCAGCGGTGCCATAATCATAGGCCCATCCTGCCCCCGCAGTAAATTTATTATAACGCAGCATATCCAGAACGCCTACAGCTGGTAAAGCAACTTTAAAAAGCTCCGGTCGCTGCGTCATGGCAGCGCCAACCAGTAATCCCCCGTTTGACCCGCCTGAGATGGCCAGGTAATCTTTAGAAGTATATTTATTGTTGATCAGGTACTCTGCAGCAGCTATAAAATCGTCAAAGACATTCTGCTTTTTCAGTTTGGTGCCTGCAACATGCCATTTTTCACCATATTCACCGCCACCCCTAAGATTTGGCACTGCAAAAATTCCACCCTGTTCCAGAAGAATAATATTGGAGGTGCTGAAAGCGGGTGTAAGGCTAACGCTAAAGCCGCCGTAACCATATAGTAAGGTCGGATTTTTTCCGTTAAGCGTTAATCCTTTTTTATGTGTAATGATCATCGGAACCCTGGTTCCGTCTTTTGATTTAAAAAATACCTGCCTGGATTCATACAATTCAGGGTCAAATTTCACCCCCGATTTTTTATATAATTCCGATTTTCCGGTAGCTGCATCATATTTAAAAATGGTGGAAGGATAAACATATGAAGTAAACGTATAATAAATATCCTTATCTGTTTTTTTTCCGCTAAATCCGGAAGCTGAGCCAATTCCGGGAAGTTTTATGGTACGCTCAAGTTTGCCATCCATATCATACTGCATAACCAGTGAGGTTGCGTCTTTAAGATAATTGGCAAATATCTTCCCTCCGGCTGTAGAAGGTGTAAGCACATTTTCTGTTTCAGCAATGAAGTCCTTCCAGTTTTCCGGCGTGGCATTTGCAGCATCTACAGTAACAATCCTGGAATTAGGAGCATTTAAATTAGTGAAGATGTAAAGCTTACTTTCATCATTATCAATAATATAATGCTCATTATCCATATTAGAAACCAAAGAAATAATTGGCGAATCAGGTTTCGTCAGATCCTGAAGATATAATTCATTTCCGGTAGTCGAATTTGCAGCAGTAATAACCAGGTACCGGGCATCTTCCGTTACATAACCGCTGATATATCTGCGTGGAGTTTGCTCACCACCGAAAATCAATTTATCATCCGATTGCTTTGTGCCCAGTTTATGATAGAAAAGCTTGTGATGCTGTGTCATGCCTGAAAGCTGGCTGCCTTTTTTAGGCTTCTCGTAACTGCTGTAATAAAAACCGTCATTACCTTTCCATGACAGCCCTGAGAATTTTACATCAATTAGCGTATCACCAACTAATGATTTGTCGGCAGTGTTTAAGATCACCACCTTACGCCAATCAGAACCACCTTCAGAAAGCTGGTAAGCAGCAAGAGAACCATCTTTTGTAAATTCTATTCCTGCCAGAGATGTCGTCCCGTCTTTAGAGAATTTATTCGGATCAAGAAAAAGTTCCACAGCTCCGCCTTTTTTCTGGCGGTAAAGGGGGCTTTGGTTTTGTAAACCATCATTTTTATAAAAATAGGTGTAATCTCCTTCAGTAAATGGCGCAGAAAATTTTTCATAGTTCCATAGTTCAGATAAATGTTTCTTTATGTCGTTTCTGTAAGGGATTTTATTGAGGTAAGCCTGGGTTACTTTGTTTTGCGCCTCCACCCATTCTTTCGTTTCCGCAGAACGGTCATCCTCAAGCCAGCGGTAAGGGTCTGTAACTGTGGTTCCAAAATAAGTATCACGGACATCAATTTTTTTTGTTTTAGGATATGACATAGAAGAAGATTTATCAGTGCTGTGCTGAGCCGCTGCTGTAAATGGAATACTAGCGACAAACAGCAGGATGATATGTTTAATTTTTTTCATTTCAATATGGTTTTCTGGTAGGTCTATAAAATTAAGAAATTTCTGTTCATGCTACTGTTCTTTAGGGTATGGGTCTGTAAATTTTACTTATTTTTGATGCCATGCCCGGCGGTAAAATTTTTTTCGCTTCTGATTTCCACCTTGGAGTACCTGATTATTCCTCAAGCCGCATAAGGGAAGACCGTGTGGTTCGTTGGCTCGACTTTATAAAGGAAGACGCAGCTGAGATCTATCTGGTTGGCGATATTTTTGATTTTTGGTTTGAGTACGCTACTGTAGTTCCCAAAGGGTTTATCAGGCTTCAGGGCAAACTTGCCGAACTTGCGGATGCAGGTATTAAGATCACTTTTTTTAAGGGGAATCATGATATGTGGATGTTCGATTACTTTAAAAAAGAGCTCGGCGCAGATGTCGTTTCCGACTCACTGGTTATTGAAAGGAACGGTAAAAGAATATATGTGCATCATGGTGACGGACTTGGCCCTGGTGATGAGACCTATAAGATTTTGAAGAAATTTTTCAGGAGTAGGGTATGTCAATGGCTTTTTGCACGTTTACATCCTAACCTGGGCATCGGAATTGCAACGCGGTGGTCAAGAAAAAGCCGGATAGCCAACCAGAATAAAGAAGAATTTAAGAGTGAGGATGAAGAGTACCTGGTTGCTTTTTGTAAAGAAACACTAAAGAAAGAGCATTATGATTATATGATCTTCGGGCATCGTCATCTCCCTTTGGATATACATTTGCAAAATAACAGCAGGTATATTAACCTTGGTGAATGGATGAATTATTTTTCATATGCCGAGTTTGATAATGGGAATATGGAGTTAAAGTATTTTAATCCCCAGATCACCCCATAAATACTCATTAAGTGAAAAAGCGTATTTTTGTGTGCCGAATGAGCACTGGCAGGTGTGCAGCGGCCGAATGGTTCTGAATAAAAATAAAATTTTAAGTAAGTGAGGTAGCAGCCGGCACTTATGAATTTCAAATAAAATATGCTAGAAAAACTAGAAGCTATTAAGCTCCGCTGGGAAGAGGTAGAGCGCGAATTGAGTAGTCCGCAGGCGATGACTGATATGAAGCGGTATGCGCAGTTAAATAAGGAATATAAAGATCTTGGAAAGATAGTTGACGAGTATAAGCTATATCAGAATATAACCAGTAATATAGAGGCTAACAAAAGCATTCTGGCTACTGAAAAAGATGAGGAGATGCGTGAAATGGCTCGGATGGACCTGGATGAGTTACTGGTAAAGAAGGAGGAACTTGAAGAGAAAGTACGGTTGATGCTTATCCCTAAAGATCCGGAGGACGAAAAGAATGCCATGCTGGAGATACGTGGTGGTACAGGTGGTGACGAAGCCGCTATTTTTGCCGGGGATCTTTACAGGATGTATACGCGTTTTTGCGAGAAAAAAGGCTGGAAAGTAGAGGTTATTGATGTGACCGAAGGTACAGCCGGCGGGTATAAAGAGGTAATATTAAAAGTAAGCGGCGAAGATGTGTACGGGCAATTAAAATATGAATCCGGAGTGCATCGTGTTCAGCGGGTTCCTGATACAGAGACACAGGGTCGTGTGCATACATCAGCAGCATCGGTTGCTGTATTGCCTGAAGCCGAAGAAGTTGACGTGTATCTGAATCCGGCGGATATTGATCTTCAAACTTCCCGTTCCGGTGGTGCAGGCGGTCAGAATGTAAATAAGGTAGAAACAAAAGTGCAGTTAACACACAGGCCTTCTGGTATTGTGGTAGTATGCCAGGTTGAACGGTCGCAGTTAGGCAACCGTGAACGTGCTATGGAGATGCTCAGGAGCAAACTTTATGAGCGTGAACTGAATAAGCATAATGAAGCAATTGCAAGTAAACGCAAAACAATGGTATCTACCGGCGACCGCTCAGCGAAGATCCGTACCTATAATTATCCACAGGGTCGGGTTACTGAACACCGCATCGGAATGACACTTTATAATCTTCCGGCCATTATGGATGGCGATATTCAGGAGATTATTGACGCTCTTCAGTTTGCTGAGAATGCAGAAAAGATGAAGGAGGGGGCAACGGAATAGTGGCATAGCGATGTTTATAGCTGACTATTAGGCAATTATAGCTAGTGTTAAAATTTAGCTTTTTATATTTGCAACGTACGTAAGATAAGCCTATATTTGCCTCACTTTTTAGAAAAGCGATTATCTGAAAAGGAGTTCTGAAGAGAATGATGATTCCGTAGCTCAGCTGGTAGAGCATTACACTTTTAATGTAGTGGTCCTGGGTTCGAATCCCAGCGGGATCACAAAAATTTTACGTATCTTTCCTGAGTTGTCAGGATGTGCTTAAAGCAGATACAAACGACAAACGGACCGGTAGTTCAGCTGGTTAGAATGCCGCCCTGTCACGGCGGAGGTCGCGGGTTCGAGTCCCGTCCGGTCCGCAAATAAAGCCCTTTAGAGAAGATCTGATGGGCTTTTTTGTTAGACGTGGTCCACGACGATCTCTTTGGATTCTATTCCTGAACCTTCATACGATCCGGGTGCCTCACTTGAGCCACCTCATCATTCATAAAATAAGCTCAGTCTGTTCAGTGTTTTAGCTACCGCTTAAAATCTGCACCACTCTAGCCTGTGAATCCGATGTGTTATGCCCCAATTTTAATTGCATCGGTGCATTTAAAAACTAAACTTGCAACTCAAAATCATTATTATGAGCGAAAGAATCCTTGAAGTATGTGCCTTTAACATTCAATCATGCAAAAATGCAGAACGTGCAGGTGCAAAAAGAGTAGAGTTATGCGATAATCCTATAGAAGGTGGTACTACCCCGAGCTTTGGTACAATTAAAGTAGTAAGAGAGAGCATATCAATAGATCTCTATCCTATAATCAGGCCGCGTTCGGGGAATTATTTCTATAATGAAGATGAATATGCCATCATTAAAAGTGATATCGAAGCCTGCAAGCAATTAGGCTGTAACGGCATATCCGTAGGAACACAAAAGATTAATGGTGAAATAGATACAGAGTGGTTGAAACGGATCGTTGAGTGGGCTGGCCCCCTGGGTGTAACCTGTAACCGTGCTTTTGATGGTA
>DASWTL010000390.1:0-7554 GCA_036402155.1 Sphingobacteriaceae bacterium
AGTCGCGTTATTACATGCATCTATTATACCATTTAGCTTTGATCGTCAGCCAATGCAGTTCCGTGAGCTACCTAAAAATTCTGACAGTTGGAGGATTGAAAGTCTTGTAAAATCCTTTATACTAAATTTTTTATGGTTTACTCGAAATGAAACAAGTCCGCGTATTATCGTTTTATTTTGCTATTCACATGCCATCCAACATAAACTCTTTCTGTAATTTAATGTCAGATCTTTTCATGAACATCATTATTAGATTCCTCCCTAATATATCACTTCCAACCTGATTGTTTTTATGGTAACATCCCTGCATCTTATTAAAGTAAAAGTTGCTTTTAGGGAATGAAAGGGCTTATAATCATAGTTTATGAAAACATCAATAACATATTTGATAATCAACAGGTTAGTGAATTCTCAATTAATTAGAATCTCATTAACCAGAAGCATCACTTTAGGTGGGGTTTTCGCTTTCTCTTTAACATATCCGGCCGGTAGATTTTGAGGTTTTGAAATAACTTTCAAAAAGGTTAATTCTTTTGGATTAAAACTGCAATTTACACCAACAACACGTGCTACTTTTGATGTGTCATTTTTAGTAACCCTTGGTAATTTAATGCTTTTCAGCAACTGCATTCGGTTTAAGGAACTTCCGCCCCATACCTGCATATGAGCAGGCGGATAAGCAAAACTACCATAATTGACCATTATATTCATTGTGACAGATGATACTTTTACCGGTTTGTTAAAAATCATCAGCGCTGTCATGTTATTCTCATGGAATCCAACCCACTCCTCGCTTCTGAAGCTATAATTCGCCGACTGCCTGTTTATAAGAGTGCGAGGACCATTTCCTTTAAACTGATCATCCGGTTTAGTTAAAAATACTATACTATCAGGCTTGAACAGACTTTTATAAAAGGTGTATATTGCCACATTACTGCTTAGCCACCCCTTTTTGAATGCCTTCGCCTTTATTGTTGCATTTTGTGTAAGTATGGTTGAATCGGTAATCACCGGAGACTTTAAACTATCAGGCTCACTTCCATCCAGCGTATACCGTATTTCAGTACCACGTATGGTGTGTTTTACTTTAAAGCGTGCTGAAGTGCTAAATACAAAAGGAGGTTTTTCTATCGTTGGAGGATTTAGTTTAATCACCATACTCCCATCATCCTTAAATCCGGTAATAAATTGAATACGTTTATTAGCATTCTGTAGTTGTTTTACCTCGGAATCTTTTAAGCCTGTACTCCAAATGGCTACTTTACTTAAAGTTTTAAAATCAAGAAGCTGTTTAAGGGTGTTATAAGTTACTTTTGTTCCGGTTAAGGATAAACTATGCAAATGCTTCAATGATGCCAGTTCTTTCAGTCCGGTTCCGGTTATATCTGTAAAGTT
Organism: Sphingobacteriaceae bacterium; assembly: GCA_036402155.1. Classification (GTDB taxonomy): domain Bacteria; phylum Bacteroidota; class Bacteroidia; order Sphingobacteriales; family Sphingobacteriaceae; genus DASWTL01. Next base: position 1,396 of record DASWTL010000390.1, read on the forward strand.
CAGGTTTAGCTTGCGCAGATTTTCAAATTTGCTGATAATCTTAAGGTCAGCATCTTTTACCGGCATTTTATTCAAATCAAGAGATATAATCTGCTTTTTAACCTCATTCAATTCTTCTAATGAACCGGGGGTGAAGGCACTTTTATTAAACAGATTTACAGCCAGGGCCGGTGATCCTTTTGCTAATGGTGCAACCACCCGATAGTTAGTATTTAGTTTCTTAATGGTCTCCTCATCTGCTGCTGCAAAATCAAAATCTTCTTCTTCCGGATCATCTGCCGGCTTTAATCTGGTTGATGCGAGAATTCGTAAAGAATCATTTTCGGGAAGATCAATTACCTTTTTCTTAAAATCAGGTTTTGATTTAATCCACAGGTATAATAAACTGATCTCTTCATCAGTAAGCTGTACTTTACCAGACGGAGGCATATGCTTTTTATCTTCCAGGGGTAAATGTATACTCTTAAGCAGCAAACTAAGCTGGGGTTTACCCGAAACAAATAATTTACCGGTTTTTCCGCCTTTCAGAATAGACTTCGGATCAGTAAGAAGCAGCTTGCCTTTAACTTTATCGGGATTATGGCAGCTCAAACACTTTTTATCAAATATGGGCTTAATCACATGATCAAAAACCAGTGCTTCATTAATTGGCACCCTTTCTTGTTCTGCAGAGATCGGCTCTAAAATAAAATTATCTCCATGTGTTAAAGTAGCTCCAAAATGACCGGTTATAATAATACAGAAGGAGATTAAAATTGCAGAAACCCGTGCAGTTTGAGCTTTATACCACAATGCATTTCTGCTGAAGTAAATGAGTGAAGAGATAAATGTAATACCCACACCTGTCCACTTATGCCAAAACAGAACATCTCCCGTATAGCCGCCCTCTTTCGACAAAAATAATCCCATTATAACTGTAACGGCTGAGGATATTGCCCCAACAATCAGTAAATTGGAAGTAAAGGTTTGATAAAATGTTTGATTGGAATATGCTGGTTTAAAACGAAAAAATTCTAAAACCATAGCCATCATCAGAATGACGATAGGAAAATGAAGAATCATAGGATGCATTCTCCCAACAGGCTGTAACCAGAGGGGAACAACTATTCTGTTTTCAAATAGCAGTAAAAAAACGATGAAAATATTAAGAGAAAATAATATACCACCTGCAAAACCTCTAAGGTTGCCTTTCATATTAAAAACAAAGATTTAAAATTAACATCTACCAAGAACCTCATTCAGAAAAAGGACTATAAAATTATCTGGCACAGAGAATCCAATTTCCATGAATGCTATACCCTACGAAATTTATAAGGATATACTTTGCCTGAAGCCCACTGAGCTACATATAGATTTTCATCATCATCAACACATACATCATGCGGGTGCACAAAAATCTTTTCAGCCTGTGCCATAGGCTGTAACAGGCCATTTTTGTAAAGCGGTTCGGTACCACCTATATTAGACACTACTTTATTTTCCTTATCCAGAATGGTTACAAAACCTGATCCTATTTTACTCATATCCGGAGAACGCAGTACCGCTGCATAAAGGAAGTCGTTTTTAATTACAGGCCTGCAAACGCACGCTCCCGGCAAATTAATTACCTCCTGTAAAGTTCCATCCATACTGAACCGTTTAAAACAATTGCGTTTACGGTCAGTAACCATTAATGTTGGTTTATCACTACGGCGATCTATACATATTCCATGGGCATTATCCAGATGAGCTTCCCCTTCACCCCTTCCACCAAAATATCCTTTAAGCTTACCGGAATGATCGTAATGTAAAATAAATTGTGCTCCATATCCATCAGCAATAAAAAAATCGCCATTATCATCCACCGTTACTTCGGTAGGCACAAATTCTTTAGCTTCTTTATAAACCCCGGATTCAAGCGGAACATCAATGGTAAATAGTATTTTTCCATCCATGGTAGTTTTATAAACCTGATGTTTTACAGTATCCGTGATAAAAAGAAACTCACTTCCGTTTTCATCTGCATGTGTAAGGCCATGTCCGCCTGGAAATTGATTTCCCCATGCATTTTTCAATTTTCCTGACTTATTATAAACAAGAACATTATTTCTCGTTTCATTGGTGAGCAAAATAATATTGCCTCTATTATCCTGAACCATTTCATGGCAGTCGTTTACCGGAAATTTGGCGGCATCCAGTTTACCCCATTCAGTATCCATACGATACTGCATATTATTATGTCCGTATATAGGTCCCTTATCGTTAGCGAGCATATCTTTAGCAATGAAAAATCCAGCAGAAGCCACAGTGGCACTGTGGATAAATTTACGTCTGTTCATGTAATAAATCTCGAATTTAGGTTAAGATGTCTTTAACAACTTTGCCGGCTACATCAGTTAATCGATACCTTCTCCCCTGATGCTTAAAGATCAGCTTTTCATGGTTTAGTCCTAACTGATGAAGCACAGTAGCCTGAAAATCATGCACATGTACCGGATTCTTTGTTATATTATAGCCGAATTCATCGGTATCTCCATAAACAATTCCAGGCTTTACACCACCACCCGCCATCCAGATGCTGAAACATCTGGGGTGATGATCCCGGCCATAATTGTTTACCGTCATTTTACCCTGGCTGTAGTTTGTCCGGCCAAACTCTCCACCCCATATTACAAGTGTTTCATCTAATAATCCCCGTTGCTTAAGATCTGTAATCAGAGCTGCTGAGGCCTGATCAACATCTTTTGCTTGCATAGCCATTTGGGATGGAAGCTGGCCATGCTGGTCCCAACCCTGATGATATAATTGTACAAAACGAACACCATTCTCAGATAATTTCCTGGCCAATAAACAATTTGCCGCAAAAGTGCCGGGTTCCAGGCAATCAGGCCCATACATTTTAATGATGTCATCCGGCTCTTTGGAAAGATCGGTTACTTCCGGAACAGCTGTTTGCATCCGGTAAGCCATTTCATATTGCTGAACTTTTGTATTAATCTCAGGATCACCAAATTCTTCATAGGATAACTGATTCATTTCTGCCAGTTTATCCAGCATTTTTCTGCGCTCAGATTTACTTAGCCCATCCGGATCTTTCAAATATAATACCGGATCTTCACCGCTGCTAAACTGTACCCCCTGATGAATGGAATCAAGAAAACCATTTGTCCAAAGTTTGGAGTAAACGCCCTGACCGTTTCCTTTACCACGTGAAAGTAATACAGTAAAAGCCGGAAGGTTTTTATTCTCGCTGCCCAATCCGTAGCTTAGCCAGGCACCCATACTTGGCCGATTCCCCTGCTGAGCTCCTGTTTGGAAAAAAGTAAGTGCAGGGTCATGATTTATGGCTTCTGTAAACATGGATTTAATGATGCAGATATCATCAACCACTTTGGCCGTATATGGAAACAGATCGCTGATCCAGGCTCGTGACTGACCATATTGCTTAAAATCATAATAAGATCCTACAAGTGGAAATGAGGTTTGGTTAGCCGTCATTCCTGTAAGTCTTTGACCTCCACGAATTGAAGCTGGCAATTCCTGGCCCATCAGTTCCCTCAATTTGGGCTTATAATCAAAGGATTCCAGCTGTGATGGAGCGCCATTCTGAAACAGGTAAATCACGCGTTTCGCTTTTGGAGCAAAATGGGGTATACCGGGAACGAAATCTCCATCATCGTCCATCCTTCCGGTTAGGATATCAGGAATAAGCAACGAACCCAAAGCTACACTACCTAATCCCAAGCTTAATCTGGATAAGAATCGTCGTCTGTTAAAGTTTAAGCCGTGTTCTAAAAAATCCTTCTCCATAACTTAAGTTTTTGTGATGGTTTCTTCTAAATTATATATCGCTGTTATAACCTGCATCATGGCGGCCAGCGATATTTTATCTATTTTAACATCAGTCCGTGGATACTCTCCTACAGCTAGAATTTTTTCAGCACTTTGTTTTTTTAATGTTTTCAGATGATCATTGTGATATGCTGTCATCAGCGTGATTTCCTTTTCATTTGGTTTTCGGCAAGTTATCAATCGAAATGCTTTTACAATCTTGTCTCTGGGCTGGCTTCTTTCCTGTATCAGCTTAGCTGCAAGTACACGTGAGGCTTCTAAAACCGTCGGATCATTCAGCATGGCCAATGCCTGCAGCGGAGTATTTGTCCTTAATCGCTGTACTTCACATTGATCCCGGTTACTTGCATCAAAAATGCCCATTATTGGTGGTGGCACAGTACGTTTAATAAAAGTATACATTCCTCTCCGGTACAAACTTGATCCATGATCTTGTTTGTAATTTTTCAAAATTCCTCTTCCTGATGTTGCAGCTTCCCACAAGCCTGCCGGCTGATAAGGTTTTACACTGGGACCGCCAATGGTTTTAACTAAAAGTCCGCTGCTGGATAAGACAATATCCCGGATCAATTCTGCCTGTACCCGGTAACGTGGCGACCGGGATAGCAACACATTATCAGGATCTGATTTTAATTTTTCAGGAGATACAACAGCCGATTGCCGATAGGTTGCTGAAGTAACTATTTGTTTCATTAAACGCTTAATGTTCCAGCCATGCTCCATAAAATCGACAGCCAGCCAATCCAATAGTTCCGGATGGGTTGGAAGCTCTCCCTGCATACCGAAATCGCCGGAAGTCTTAACAATCCCCTTACCAAATATTTCCTGCCAAAGCTGATTAACAAAAACTCTTGCGGTAAGCGGATTTCGTTTATCAAATAACCACTGAGCTAAACCCAGCCTGTTTTTGGGGTATTTATTATTAAATGGCAATATAGCGTTTGGAGTACCTGGCTGAACTTCCTTGCCGTGAGCATCATATACCCCGCGATTGAGGATATAGTTTTTTCTTGCCGTATCCAGATCGCCCATTACAGAAACAATTAACCTGCCTGTATCCTGTTTATTTACAAAGGTCAGTAGGTTCTTCACGTCTGCATCAGAAATCTCGATTAGTGGTTTTTTAGCATATGTTTCAGGACCGCCCACCACAGATTCCAGTCCGACTTCCTTTACATTGTTGAAAAAGGAAAACACCTGAAAATACTCCTTTTGTGAAAAGGGATCATATTTATGGTCATGGCATTTTGCACACTCCAGTGTAACCCCTATCAGTGCCTTACCAAAGGTATTTGTGCGGTCGGTAACATATTCTACACGATATTCTTCATCAACTACCCCACCTTCTTCTGTGATTTTATGATTCCGGTTAAATCCGGTAGCAAGTATTTGTTCCTTACTTGCATCAGGCATCAGATCCCCGGCCAGCTGCCAGGTAATAAATTGATCATATGGAAAATTCTGGTTATAAGCATGGATCACCCAATCCCTCCAGGGCCACTGACTTCGATAACTATCATCCTGGTAACCGTGAGAATCAGCAAATCGTGCAACATCAAGCCAGTGAAGAGCCATTTTTTCTCCGTATGCCGGACTATTCAACAGTTGATCAACAACTCGTTGATAAGCATCCGGACGCTTATCTGCCAGAAAGTGATCCATCATCTCGAGACTTGGCAGTAAACCTGTAATATCAAGACTTAAACGCTTCAATAACCGCTCTTTATCAGCCTCAGGATTAGGTGTTAACCCTTCCTGTTCCTGCTTATGTAATATGAAATAATCTATCTCATTTTTTGGCCAGTCACTATTTTTCACTTTTGGCAATTGAGATTTAACCGGAGCGATAAATGACCAGTGTTTTTCATATCTGGCGCCTTGTTTAATCCATTTTTTTATTAATTCAATTTCCCTTTCAGTTAATTTCAGGTTAGATGATATTGGGGGCATCACCAATGTGGTATCCTTGGTAGATATGCGGAAAAATACTTCAGAAGATTCTGGTTTGCCTCGTACGATGGCATGAGCTGATGGATTTTCCTGTAATGCTTTAAGAGCATCTTCTTCAATATCCAGCCTTAATCCGGCTTCACGTTTATTTGGGTCAGGTCCATGACATGCAAAACATTTATCAGAAAGAATGGGTCTGATATCGAAATTGTAGCTGATTTTATCCGGTAATTTCTCATCGGCTTTTGAAGACTTTTCGGATGGTGAGCAGGCATCTATTCCATACAGAGCACAAAAACTACAGAATAAAAAAAAGTAAAACTTTAAACGCATGAAATAAATCTAATAATAATCACAGATAAAATATTCGGAAATAAC
>DASWTL010000391.1:0-14205 GCA_036402155.1 Sphingobacteriaceae bacterium
CTCAATATTAAGGATAGATGAATTACGAAGAAGCTGCACTGATCAATAATGAGTCGATTCAGAAATTTGAATTAATTATTGACGGTTACCGATCTTTTATTGAATACAAGGTAAAAGGTGACAGGATCTATCTGATGCATACAGAGGTGCCTAAAGAGCTTGCAGGTAAGGGTATTGCGGGGATACTTGTAAGGAAGGCTTTTGAGCAGTTGGAAAAAGATGGCGCTGAGGTTGTTCCTCAATGTTCTTATATACTGCATTTTCTTAAACGGAATCCGGAATGGAACAGGATTGTTGATGAAGATCATAGAAATGGTTAAGGCCTTATTGTTGAAGTGAGAATAGGTGATTTAATCTCTGATAAGATAATGTAATTGTTTGCAGTAGCCGTTTGTGAACTCACACAATTATCATGAACATGTGGTTATGTGAGTATGAAGATTTAGAAGTAAAACGAAATGGATTTTATTGATTATTATAAAATACTGGAACTTGATAAGAAAGCCAGTGATGCTGATATTAAGAAGGCGTACCGTAAGCTTGCCCGCAAGTATCATCCCGACCTTAATCCTAACGATGAAGCCTCAAAAAAGAAATTCCAGCAGATTAATGAAGCAAATGAGGTTTTAAGTGATCCTGAAAAAAGGAAAAAATATGATAAATACGGGAAGGACTGGAAGCATGCGGAAGAGTTTGAAAAAGCGGGACAATCGCGGCAGCATTATGGTGGTTACGGGCAACAAAGCTCATCTCCATTTACAGAAGGGGATTTTTCGGGCGGGGATTTTTCAGATTTTTTCGAATCTATGTTTGGCGGTGGAGCTGGCAGAAGCAGTGGACGCACGGCCAGGTTTAAAGGTCAGGATATGAATGCCGAGTTACACCTGGAATTAAGGGATGTATATAAAACTCATAAACAAACATTAACCGTAAATGGAAGAAATATCAGGCTGACTATTCCGGCAGGACTTGAAAATGGACAAACCATTAAAATTGCGGGACATGGCGGTCCAGGAGTAAATGGAGGCCCTAACGGGGATCTTTATATTACTTTTTCAATTACCAACCATTCAGGGTTTAAAAGAGAAGGCAGCAATCTATATAAAACGGTTGATCTTGATCTTTATACAGCTGTTTTAGGAGGAGAAGTTACCATTGATTCATTTGACGGGAAGGTTAAGCTTAAAATCAATCCTGAAACTCAAAATGGTACTAAGGTTAAGTTGAAAGGAAAGGGATTCCCTGTTTATAAAAAGGAAGGTGAATTTGGAGATCTGTATATTACATGGAGTATAAAAATTCCTACTCATCTTACGGCTAAGGAAAAAGAATTGTTTACTGAGCTTTCAAAAATACATAGTCATGGAAAATAAAAGCATGGTACCGGTTGAATTGTTATGCACACATTATGACATTGAATTTTCCTTCATTCATTCACTTCAGGAATACGGCCTTGTAGAAGTAACTACTATTCAGGAGGTTCAGTACATCCGGGAAGAGCAAATCGATGACATCGAGCGGATTATGAGGCTCTATAATGACCTTGATATAAATATTGAAGGCATAGATGTAGTGTTTCACCTCCTCCGGCGTGTTAACGAATTGCAAAATGAACTTAGGGCAGTTAAAAACCGCTTAAGTTTGTATGAGGATTAGTACTAAGTACTGAGTATTGAGTATTGGGTATTGAGACCATAGGCCATGAACCATCACCCATTAACCATTAACCATTAACCATTAACCATCAACCATTACCCATTACCCCAACAACCTACCTAATCGGCTCTAATTTCAGCATTAACCCGCTACCTTCAGTCAGAACGTAAATGTATCCATCCGGACTTTGGGCTACGCAACGAACACGACCTACATTCTCAAGCAGTTTTTCTTCGCCGGCAAATTCTTTTCCTTTGAGCTGAATACGGGCTACGTGGGTTTTAGCTAAAGCGCCAATCAGTAAATTACCCTTCCAGCCTTTATAACGGTCTGATGTAACCAATACCATCCCACACGGAGCAATAGATGGAACCCAATAGTGAACCGGTTTAGTTATGCCTTCCTTTTCTTTAAATTCAGAAATTACGGATCCATCATAATTAACACCATAAGTAGTCAGCGGCCATCCATAATTAGCACCCTTTTCAATTAGGTTTAACTCATCGCCGCCTTTTGCGCCATGCTCATGAGCCCAGATGATATCATTTTTTGAATCGTATACCAGTCCCTGCGGGTTGCGATGTCCGTATGACCAAATTGAAGGGCGGGCACCTGTCTTTCCTACAAATGGATTATCCTGCGGAATGCGTCCGTCATCGTAAATGCGATGGATTTTCCCCAGATCATTTCCGAGATCCTGAGAATTAGGTTTGGTGCCCCGTTCACCGGAACTGAAATATAAGTACCCCTTTTTATCAAAGATGATCCGGCCTCCAAAATGGGCGCCAGATTTTGTAAGAGGGGTAGTACGGAAAATTTCCTGCTGCTCGGTTAACACGTTTCCTTTTAATTTGAACCGCATAATGACGGTGCTGCCTCCTTCGGGGCCGGGCTTGGCATAGGCAATATATATCCATCCGTTTTCTTTATATTTAGGATGAAGCTGAATATCAAACAATCCGCCTTGTCCCTGTTTATAAACGGTTGGTACCCCTTCTAATTTTTGTCCGGTAAATTTATCCTTATTAAAAATCAGGATCTCTCCGGCACGTTCGGTAACCAGCATTCTTCCATCGGGTAACCACGTCATGCCCCACGGGTTTTTAAAACCTTTATGAAGGGTATCGGTAGTAAATACCGGCCCGTCGGCAGTCTTCTGGAATTTAGATGTGCCGGCGTTTTCTTCCGACCTTGGATGTGAGGTGCAGCTTAAAGCCAGCATCAAAAGAGGTATAAAATACAGGATTTTCATTGAGGTAAATATTTGTTTTTAATGGTTATAAAGCGCCTTCCATTTAATGATGTAACTAAAAAATAACGCTATACCAACCGGTCATTTTATCCGAAACAGTTTTTATAATGAACGGTTCTAAGTTAAAGAAGATTTTGCTTACTTTATATCACAGTTTTGTGTTAATTAAGCTGACTTTTAATAATATTGTCTAACCGTTGCCGGGAAGCCCCGGCAGTAAATTTTTATCTTAATCTGATCACATGCAAAAAATTTATCTTAGTGACTCCGGGCCAAAAGTATCACCGGCTATATATGGTTTTTACCGGTGGAATGAAGAAGTTAAAGAACCTTCAAAAACGCTATCACGAATAATTGACCTTTGTCTTGAACTGGGTATTAACACGTTTGATCATGCGGATAGTTATGGGTTATATGAATGTGAGAAATTATTCGGAGATATTATTGCTGAGAAAGGGATCAGGAGGGAAGATATTGTTCTTTTTACGAAATGCGGTTTAAAAGCTCCACATCCAGGCCGGCCCGATATACGGGTAAAACATTATGACACTTCAGGAAAGCATATTCTGGCCAGTATTGAGAATTCCCTGCGCAATTTAAGGACAGATTATGTTGACATTTTTTTATTAGATCATCTTGATCATATATCTGATATTGAAGAGACAGCCGTTACTTTAAGAAACTTAAAGGAAACAGGGAAGGTTAAGAATATCGGTGTCGCCAATTTTTCAGTTTTCCAGCATCAGTTGCTGGCGTCATATCTGCAGTTACCAATTGTAACAAATCACATAGAGTTTAATCTTCTTAATATCGCAGCTCTTGATAACGGCCAAATAGATTATATTAAACAAAGATATATGCGTCCGTTAGCATCTGCTCCTCTTGCAGCCGGTCGCATTGCAAATGGTACAGATGGTCAGGCTATCAGAGTGCGGCAAAAGCTGGAAGAGATCGGAGCAAAATACAATTCAGATATTGAGGTCATTGCAGTTGCATGGATAAATAAAGCCGGCGCATTGCCGCTTATTGGTACTACTAATGAACAGCGGATCCGGAACATTGTAAAAGCATTTAATATTGATTTGGAAAACCAGGACTGGTACGAACTTTATGAAGCAGCCGGCGGAAATTAATTCTTTGTTGAATTAATTCGCTGGTTTTATCATAGCTCTGCCTCAAAGAATGCCAGAGTTTCGTCTAACACCAGTTCCCAGTTGCCGGCTTTTGTAAACGAATGATCGGCGCCCGGAATTTCTATGAATTCATTGCTGATATTTTTGCTGGTCAATAATTCTGTGAGTGCGGCGTATTGAATTTTGCTGTAATCGAGAGTTCCGCTAAGCTGATTGAATTCAGGGCGAATATTAATTGTAGGTTTACCCTGACGTTCAAAAAGTACCCAATAAGGGCTCACGGCCATGTATTCAGCTTTGTTTTCATTTTTTAAGGGTACCCCAACTCCCCGGATGAGCACTTCTAGAACAAATGGGCTTAAGGTTTGGGCATATGATTCATCCGGAAAAGAAAAATCAGTAACCCCGGCCCAATTTGCGGCAACTTTAATTCGGTTGTCTGCATTTAAGTCGCCGTAAGCATATAATAAACTTAGTGTTCCACCCGCGCTATGCCCGGTAATGGCCCATTTTGATGCACTTACAATCCATGAGGATGCCTGTTTATCCACCAGGTTTATCACACTTCTGATATCGGCAAGCTGTTCAGTTACTTTTATTTTACTTTCAAGCTGTTGTGGAGGAGTTGCGTTTGCCCCGGTGGTATCAATAAGCCGGTAATTGATGTTTACTACAGCAAAACCTTCATTAGCAAGCTGAAGAGAATGTGCAGAAAAATCACTTTTATCGCCTGCGAAAAAGCCGCCACCATGAATCAGAAAAACTACAGGCGTTTGGTAAGAACGATTGGCAGGGAGATACACATCCATTTTTTGAAGTGGGTCTGATCCATAAGAAATATTTGTAAAGGTCCGTGCTTTCAGGTCTGAATCAGGTAGAACAGTATTTGTTTTGGAACAGGAAGTGATCAGCCCTGTTATTATAAGGAGGTAAATGAAGCGGTATCCGGCTGTTTTCATTAAGGTATTTCGTGTAGATTTTAATTTAATAATGTAACAATACGATGTAAATCACATTATAGTATAAAGCCTGCTCATATTGGAGTTATCCCAGGGCCAAGCCATAAATTCTTTCATCCGGATAACTGAAAGAGAATAAAAAAAAACAGGAATAAGCAATTTTATCAGAAAAGCACCTGTAAAACCAAGAAACCTTAGGAAAGCAGTTTTTGACGTAGAAGGAATTCTAATTGCTCATTGGAAATGCCCAGCTTTTCATTCATCTCTTTTATTTCCTTGTTGTCTTTATATTGTTTATATGCCCGATCAATAGTAGTTTCAATTTCCTCCACATTCCAGGGTTTACTTAGGTAATGGAAAATCTTGCCTTTATTTACCGCATCTATCACTGCATTCATATCCGCATATCCAGTTAAAAGTATCCTCATTGGATCAAGATGTTTCTCAATAACCTTTTCCAGAAATTCTACGCCTGTCATCTGGGGCATACGTTGGTCGGTTATAATAATCTGTATTGGTTTTGTGTCCAGTATTTGCATTGCCTCACCAGCACTTAATGCAATAAATACATTGTATTTTAACCTGAATGTAGCTTTAAAAGCAAGCAGGTTATTTTCTTCATCATCTACGTAAAGTACGTTAATCTTATTCTCATTCATAGTTATCAAATACTTTATAAAAATAGTGACTTTTTATGATGATTTTATTTCTCTATTTTGCAGTAGTTAAAATTCTTACCCCAGACATTAAAAAAGTACATATGATATGGCAAGCCCTAACCCCCAATTAACAGCAGCGCTTAGTATTAAAAATACTGAAAATCAGTTAGAAAACAATGTGTTTCAACCAGTATTTTTTCGGATACTGAACGAAAATGATCAGGCGGCCCTATCTGAATTATTAAATAAAAAACCGTATATTAAAGTATATAATACCATACAATCGCAGCTGCAGGAATTGATAAAATCAGCTCATCCCAGCAAGACTTTTGAGGATGATGAACTTTTTGAGGCTGTAAAATCACATTTGGCTGGTGTCAGCGAGGACGAATATGGGGTGTGGGTGTACTATCAGTGGAATGAAAAATTGGTCCATATTTTAGATGAAAAGGAATTTATAGAGTTAAGAACCAATCGTAATAAATATAAAATTACTGATGATGAAGAGTTCCGCCTTTCGTCAAAAAAAATAGGTGTTATCGGGTTATCGGTAGGTCAATCCGTATCGCTAACGTTAGCAATGGAACGTAGTTTCGGAGAGCTTCGTATCGCAGATCATGATCATCTGGAAATAACCAATTTGAATCGGTTACGGAGTGGAATCCATAATATGGGAATAAGAAAAACCGTACTTGTGGCCCGTGAGATAGCAGAAATTGATCCCTTCCTGAAAGTAACATGTTTTCATGACGGAATCTCTGATGAAAACATGCAATCTTTCCTGCTGGATAATGGGAAACTGGATGTACTTATTGATGAATGCGATAGCGTTGACATCAAGATCAAATGCAGGGTAGCCGCAAAAGGTCATCAAATACCTGTATTGATGGAAGCGAGCGACAGGGGAACAATTGATATTGAACGCTTTGATCTGGAACCGGATCGTCCAATCTTACATGGTTTTGTTGAACATTTGGATATTTCAAAAGTTAAAGGTTTGAAAACCATGGAAGAAAAGCTGCCATATATTCTTCCAATTGTGGGTATAGAAACCATGTCTGCCAGGCTTAAGGCCTCTGCTGTGGAAGTAGGTCAAAGTATTTCTACATGGCCTCAGTTAGCAAGTGCCGTAACTATGGGTGGTGGAATAACTGCTGATGTTTGCCGGAGGGTTTTATTGGATCAATTACACCAATCAGGGCGGTTTTTTATTGATATTGATGAACTGATCAGTGATCCAAAGGCTCAGGATACTACTTTTACTTACGATGTTGAACCTTTATCAATTGAACGTATCAAAGCTGCCGCCGGTTCAGTTAAGCCAATAATTGATAAAACGGAATGTATTACTGATGAAAAGATAATCAGAACTTTGGTAGATGCAGCCATGATTGCACCATCGGCAGGAAATAACCAACCCTGGAAATGGTATTTTGACGGTGAGAAACTGGTGCTTTTTCATGAGAATGCACGATCTGCTTCTTTTGGTGATTTTGAAAATATGGCCTCTTACCTTTCTTTGGGTGCAGCCATTGAAAATGTAGTTCTGAAGGCCAGTGAGCTAAACCTTGAGGTAGTAAAACAGCTTTTTCCTTCCCCGGAAGAAAAGTCGTTGGTGGCCTCCTTTCAATTCAGAAAGAAGCCCGAAGTAAAAAAGGATGAACTTGTTGATTTTATAAAAACCCGATATACCAATCGCCATATAGGCAAAGGAGGAAGGATAGACCAGACTGTAATTGACGAGATGTACTCATCCGTATCTTCAATTACCGGCGCTGAATTAAAGCTGATCCTGGATGAATCAGGAATTAAAAAACTTGCTGAAATAGCCGGAATATCAGAAAAACTTCGTCTTTTTATTCCTGAAGGACATTATGACCTTTTTGAAAAGGAGCTTAGGTGGACTGCTGAAAAAACTGAAGAAACTAAGGATGGACTTGATATACGTACCCTTGAACTGAGTGCTAAAGATGCTGTGGGTATGAGTGTTATCAGAGATCCTAAAGCTATGGAACTGGTTGCCGCATGGAATGGTGGAAAGGTTCTGGAAAATATGACTGGTAATCTGGTTGGATCATCTTCGGCCGTAGGTTTAATTTTAATGCCTGAATTTAACCCGGTGAATTGTATACTTGCGGGACAGGCGGCAGAAAGGATATGGCTCACAGCAACAAAGTATGGGATTTGCATGCAGCCGGTTTTGGCACCGGTACTGCATTTTATTCGGATAAATCACGGACAGGATTCAGGTATGCCATCAAGGATTGAGAAGGAGTTTAAAGAATTAAATAAAGAACTTAATAAGGTGTTCGGGCTAACGGAATCTGCAGGTGAATCATTGTTCCTGTTCAGATTATGTTTTGCAGACTCGCCGGAATTGCGGTCTTTAAGATTGAATTTGGAAGATATATATATATCCTGAGTAAAGAGTATTAATGACGCCAGTAACATTTAGAGCTTTTCGGGCAAGTGATGAGCCGGAAACGTGCCTAAAATTTATAGAGGGACACCGGAAAGTATTAGAATCATATGGGATCACCATGATTACTTCCAACAATGGTAAATGGGCATCTCATAAGAATACATTTGTTATTTTGGCCGAAGCAGCTGATGATGGTCGGGCGCTTGCCGGTGTTCGGGTGCAGGTTGGAGATGATGATATACCGTTGCCGTTTGTAGATGCTGTGGGAAAGGTAGATGATAAGATCTATAAGCTGATGGAAAGGCATAAGAATGATAAAATAGCTGAGATTTGTGGATTGTGGAACTCAAGAGAATTAGCAGGATATGGGTACAGCTTCTTTATTCTCAGGGCCTCTCTGTCGCTTGCCACACGTTTGGGAGTGAATTTTTTATACGCTCTTGCGGCTCCGGTTACAGTTGATATGTGCTTGAACATGGGTTTTGTTATTGAACGAAGTTTAGGTAATAACGGGTTTTTCAATTATCCGAAACTTGATCTGGTTGCAACTATGATGCTAATAAATGATTTGGAGGTTTTAAGTACCGCCCAGGAGTCTGATCGGGAACATATATTCAGACTGGTTAAAAATCCGGATCATTTAGGAAAAGATGTAGGGCCTAAAGGCGAGGTAACTATTAATTATAAACTAGGATTAAATAGTCTGGAATGCGAATCTTAAAGAGTTGGTTGACTTCCTTCCTCTGCATTTTCATGTTGATTAATATTCAACAAGCTAATGCACAATTAAATGAGGATAAGAAAAGCGATATTAATTATAGTATTGCTGTTCTGGAAGACTCTACCCGGGCATTAAATATAAAGGATGTATTAAGTAAAAGATTTAGTCCACTTCCAAACTTCAACCCGAACTATAATCTCACAAAATCTGTTTATTGGTTTAAAATACAGCTGCTCAGCCATCCGGACCACCGGAACTTACTATTTAAAATAAACAACGGAACTATTTCTAATACCACCTTTTATACTCTTAGAAAAGATACTTTTAGCATCCAGGAATTAGCCAGTACTACCCCTTTTTCACAACGGATGTTTAACAGCCAGTATCCGATTTTTGAAATTGATACCCCTGCTGATTCTGCTTCCACCTACTTGTTAAAAGTCTCAAGCGCTAACGTTATGGATCTGCCAATGAAAATAGATACGGATGTGGCTATTTTAGAAGCAGTAAGCCTTGATCAATGGTATTTTGGTATTTATGCCGGAATTATCATGGTCATGTTTTTTTATAACGCTTTCCTGTATCTGTCTGTCCGGGACAGGAATTATTTATATTATGTTTTTTATATCCTGGTTGTAGGCCTTACGCAGGCTGGTTTAAAAGGATATGCAGCAAAGTTTTTGTGGCCTGATAGTCCCTGGTTGATTACAGAAGCACCTCATATAATAACTGCGTTCTCGGGAATCTTTTCTATTCTTTTTGCATCCAACTTCTTACATCTCCGTAAATACACTCCGAAAATATTTTATTTACTGATCGCCACAATTGGAGTCTATGTGATAAGTATAGGGATGTTTTTGAGCGGGCAATATATTATAGCTCAACAATTATTGCAGGCAAATACAGGGTTGGTTTCAATATCAATCCTTGTAAGCGGGTTTATAGTCTTAAGAAAGGGGTATAAGCCAGCTCTGTTCTTTAATATATCCTGGACTTTCTTTCTAACCAGTGTAATTATTTATATTCTGAAGGATGCAGGTGTTTTACCTGTAAATAATTTTACAAGTAATTCCATTTTAATCGGATCTGCTTTAGAAGTTGCTTTACTATCATTTGCTTTGGCTGATAAGATTAATATTTATAAAAAAGAAAAAGAGGCTTCGCAGGAAGAGACATTAAAAGTTTTAAAAGAAAATGAACGTATCATCAGGGAGCAAAATGTTATACTTGAAACGAAAGTAAATGAACGTACACAGGAATTAAGCAAAGCGAATAATGAGCTTAGTGATACCCTTGTTGAATTGAAAGAAGCTCAGGGGCAATTAGTTGAAGCAGAAAAAATGGCCTCGTTAGGTCAATTAACTGCTGGAATTGCACACGAAATTAATAATCCTATTAACTTTGTTACATCTAATATCAATCCACTTAAACGTGATGTAGATATGTTGCTTGAGGCCATTAGCAGAATAGAGGAAATGGGTCTATCAGAGGATAATAAAGAAGTTAAAGAAAAACTTATTGAAGAGTATAAAGAAGAAATTGACCTTGATTACCTTAAAATGGAGATAAATCATTTGTTAAAAGGTATAAATGAAGGCGCTTCAAGAACTGCTGAAATTGTAAAAGGATTACGCATATTTTCACGCCTGGATGAAGATGATTTTAAGAGAGCTAGTGTAAATGAAGGATTGGATTCTACATTAATTATTGTTAATAACCTGTTGGATAATAAGATCAAAGTAATTAAGGACTATGGTGATATTCCGCTGATAGAATGTTATCCCGGAAAATTAAATCAGGTATTTTTAAATATTCTTTCCAATGGTATTCACGCAATAAAACAACGACATAAGGATGCTCCGGGAGGAGAAATAAAAATCAGTACCCGGGCGGAGAATGAAAGCGTACTTATTACTATCGGAGATAATGGTACCGGTATGGACGAAACTACAAAAAAGAAGGTATTCGAACCATTTTTTACAACAAAAGATGTTGGGGAAGGTACAGGTTTAGGTATGTCAATCGTTTATAATACCATTAAAAGGCATGAAGGTGAAATTGAAATTCATTCAACTCCGGGAGTTGGAACTGAATTTGTTATCAAGCTGCCAGTTTTTCTTGCCATGTTACAAAATTAAATTCAGTGGAAAATTCAGAAAAAATTAAGGTTTTGTATGTAGATGATGAGATGAACAATCTTATCAGTTTTAAGGCTTCTTTCAGAATGAAATATAATATTTTCATTGCCAATAATACAACTGAAGCCTTTGAACATTTGAATAAAAATCCTGATATCCGCATCATCTTTTGTGATCAGCGGATGCCCGATAAAACAGGGGTTCAGTTTTTTGAAGAGATAAGAAGCTCGTTTTCAAAGCCTATCAGGATATTACTCACAGGATATGCGGATATTGATGCTGTGATAGATGCCATTAACCTGGGAAGTGTTTTCAGGTATGTCAGAAAGCCCTGGGCAGAAGCCGATATCCTGTCGGCAATAAATGAAGGTAACAGGCTGTATATCATGAACACCCTTATTGAGGTGAAAAATGCAGAACTCCAAAAAGCATACGATGAACTGGACAAGTTTGCCTATAGTGTAACCCATGATATGCGTGGCCCATTGGTAACCATTCTTGGTGCGGTTGATATTGCTGAGGATATGAATGATATTTCAGAGCTCCGTCAGATGCTTAATATGATGAAAGAATCTGTAAACAGCCTGAATAACTATATACAAAATATTCATGATTACTATAATGTAAATCGTGGACAGTTACAGATCTCTGAAATAAATTTTGAAGATATTGTAAATGAACAATTAGAAACATTTAAGCTTACCGCTAAGGTTAATAATATTCGTTTTGTAACAAAGGTATCGCAGAATGAACCATTCAGAGGTGATCCCATGTCAATGAAGATAATTCTGAATAATCTGCTGTCTAATGCATTCAAATATCAAAAGAAAAGCAATGCAGATAAGATGGTGGAGTTAGAGATACAAATTGAAACCGGTGTAGCAACCATTTTAGTTAAAGATAATGGTATTGGTATTGCAGGAAATCATATTGGAGATATCTTTAATATGTTCTTCAGAGCCACTTCTGAAGAAGTAGGAGCAGGTTTTGGGCTATATAATGTAAAAGATGCTTTGTTGAAATTAAACGGTGATATAAATGTTGAATCTATTTTAAATGAAGGCACAACTTTTAAAGTAATATTACGTAATAAGTGAATGCTCACGCCTCAATTGCACTTTATCGTAATAGATGATTCTAAATTAAACTGTTTTATTGCCGAAAAACTTATTCGTAATAATGAAAATTCAAACAGTGTACAAGTATTCATGGAAGCGACAGAAGCTCTTGAATATATTAAAAATCAACCTGATACTGAATCTCCACCCCGTACAATAATTATTGTAGATATTCAAATGCCTGTAATGAATGGATTTGAATTTGTAGAAAGTTTTGAAAAGTTACCGGAGCCAATCAGATTGCAGTATGATATTTTCATGATCTCATCCTCTGTAAATGAAAGTGATCATAACCGGATCAGTAATTATCCGTCTGTAAAAAAACTTTTATTAAAGCCTCTTACTAAAGAAATATTGTCCCATATAATTGATTTTGAAAAAAATTAATATTGCGGCCACCCGGATCTTATCTTATTATGGGCCAGTCTGCATCTAAACCTTTGCAATTGGTTGGGTGTCGTGAGACTTGTATGCCCATATTGAGGAATAAGGTCTACACCATATTGGAGTAATATTTTTTAACTACCTGTTTTCTAATGGTTTATGCTTTGGCAGGTTATCTGCTATTGCATTTATGAGTTTAGAAAAATGGGAAAGGATAATAACTTGTTAATAGGGGTATTAACGAAGTGGGGTAATTATCTGGGATTAAGTTGCGCATTAAATTTATTCAGAGATTGTTTTGCATTTATTTTCCGGTTCAAGTCTGGTTTATTTAGCAAATTTTTACTCCTTGCATTAGTAACCCTGTTGGGGACTAAAAGCTTTGCGCAAACCCCAGGTTTAATCTATAAACCTGCTACAGGAGCTGGTAAAGCTGTTTTGGATCCGAATGGCGATGGATATGTATCAGCCACTTCTTCCGGATTCTCAGGTTCAGATTACGGCGTTCAAAGTGAGTTAAAGATGATTGCTATTCCGCAATTATCTATAGAGCCGCATTCAGATATAAGTACTGGCTCAGCTGGGGGACATACCGATATAGTTGATGATGCCACCCGAAAGGCTGTATTTGTGCTTTCGGACGGTACAAATCTTATTATTCGCTTCAGGATTGGGCGAGCTTCTACGGCAGCTAAAGGATACAGTGTTTTATTAGATACTGATAATACCTTTTCAGGGTCAGGAAATAATCCCGGCTTTGAACAGGAAGTAGTTCTTGAAACCGGTAAACGTGTGGTTATTTATAATCATACTAATACAACGTTTGTTGAATACGATCTTGAGCAACATCATCAACGATCAGTTGCATATACAACCAACAATAGCGATGCAGACTATTTTTATGATTTTTATGTTCCATTAAGTGGTTTAAGCAGTAACCCGGTTCGTTTTGCTGCAACAACCATTACCAGCGCATCCAGCGGTATCACCGGTACAATTTCTGATGTGGGCGGGGTGAATGACCTGGCCTATGGAGGTAATGTGCTGGCCATGTTAAATAATGTTATTACTTCTTTTCCTCCTACTGAGTTGTCCTCATTAACGGAAGGTGGGGTATTCGCACCTGTTAAATCTTCCCCACCTTATATAAGTGGTTCCATTAATACCACCAGTACTTCCATTTCCGGAACTAGCACTGAACCAGACGGTACAACTATTACAGTATATAAAGATGGTATTTCTATCGGAACAACAACTGTAACTGGTAATGCATGGTCATTATCAGGAATTTCAGGTGGAACCTTAACAGCAGGTAGTACCATTACTGCGAAAGCTCAGGATATTTTGGGAGG
The DNA here is from genome assembly GCA_036402155.1 of Sphingobacteriaceae bacterium. Lineage (GTDB taxonomy): Bacteria > Bacteroidota > Bacteroidia > Sphingobacteriales > Sphingobacteriaceae > DASWTL01. The sequence continues at coordinate 13,795 of DASWTL010000391.1, forward strand.
TAAATCGCTTTCAGATGCATCTAATTCTATTGTTGTGGGGCAGGTTTGTACTACACCACCGGTACTCGGTGCGGCTATAAGCGGAAACAAGGGCTGGAACCTAACCTGGACAGCAGGAGCGTCACCGATATTAACTAATCAGGTTCGGATATACATTTACCACATGTCTACCACAAATGTATTGACCCAGATAACCACTTCCGCCGGAACCCCGGTTTACGTACCTGCTACTGCTGCCAATACAACCAGTGCCAGTTTTCAATTTTCTTTGGGTGGGGGGAATGCAATGGCAGACGGTACTTATTGGGCCACGGCAATTAATGAAGCGACAGGAAGTTGTGAATCTGTACCTTCAAACACCGGTTTTCGAAATGTAACTGCTACCGCGACGCCTGTAATTACTTCAACACC
>DASWTL010000392.1:0-21286 GCA_036402155.1 Sphingobacteriaceae bacterium
TTTGGATTGTGGCATTCATTTCATTTTTTCTTTCATCGATTTTAGACAACCTTACTACTACTATTGGAATGGTTTCGCTCCTGCGAAAATTAATCCGGAGTGATAAAGACAGGCTGTTTTTTGTAGGTATTGTGGTAATAGCTGCAAATGCAGGTGGCGCATGGACACCGATTGGGGATGTAACTACCACAATGCTATGGATTGGCGGTCAGATTACCACTTTCAGTATTATAACAAAGCTTATTCTTCCCAGTTTAATGTGCATACTCGTTCCACTTATATTTCTTTCTTTTAAACTTAAAGGAAATATAGAACGTCCGGTAATTGAGTCAACGCAGGGCCATAAGCCCATTTCTCCCAAACATCAGTTCATTGTTTTTTGTGCCGGAGTTTTGTGTCTGGTTTTTGTTCCGGTTTTCAAATCCGTAACACATCTTCCTCCATTTATGGGGATACTTATCGGGTTGGGAGTTCTCTGGATTCTGACAGAACTGATCCATGGTGAAAAAGATGAAGAAGACAAACATAATTTATCTGTTGTTCATGCACTCCGGATGATTGATACACCAACCATTTTGTTTTTTCTCGGAATACTGATGAGTATAATGGCGCTTCAGTCAATAGGAGTTTTAACCGACCTTGCCCAGTGGATGACCGCGACTTTTCATAATGACAATATCATTGTAATTTCAATCGGCCTTCTCTCATCTGTTATAGATAATGTTCCGCTGGTTGCTGCTGCACAGGGTATGTATAACCTTAGTCAATATCCCACAGACCATTCTTTCTGGCAGTTTCTGGCCTATTGCGCCGGTACCGGAGGCAGTATTTTAATCATTGGTTCGGCAGCAGGTGTGGCAGCAATGGGCCTGGAAAAGATCAGCTTCTTCTGGTTCCTTAAAAAAATAAGCTTACTTGCACTACTTGGATACTTTGCAGGTGCGCTAACTTATATTATACAACATCATTTGTTGCAACTGCTGTAAAAGGATATTATACGATTTGGCCTCCCCGGATCGATTTCAAAAAGTCGACTTTCCTGAACGTTTTATTGGTACCACTGCGTTGATTTCTTTTAAAACTGGCCTTTGAAAATTCATACGATATTGATGTGTGTATTTGTTAATCAGGATGTTTTATGTTGCCTTTTTTTCCAGATATGAGGGTTTTCCGTTGTTTATGAGTTAAAAAATAAAAAATACTTGCGTAGCCGATTGGTTACATTTATATTTGTAACCGATTGGTTACATAATTTAAATGATAAGTTAAATAATGAGAAGAGACGTATTTCAGGCAATAGCAGATCCCACAAGGCGGGATATAATTCACCTTATTGCCGGCAAAACATTAAACCTGAATGCTGTGGCAGAAAACTTTGACATTAGCCGGCCAGCTATTTCGAAGCACATTAAAATTTTATCAGAATGCGGATTAATTATTATAAATCAGCAGGGCAGAGAAAGGTACTGTGAAGCAAAGCTGGAAGCGCTTAATGAGGTAGCAGATTGGGTGGATCAGTACAAACAGTTCTGGACAGACAATCTCAATTCTTTAGACAAGTATTTAACAAAAATTCAAAAAAAAAGTAAAAATGGAAACAAAAAAGCAGACAAGTAACAAAGCAGTTTTAACTGTTTCTAAGGTATTTAATGCCCCCATACAATTAGTATTTGACGCATTGTCAGATGCAGATGCACTTGCCGAATGGTGGGGCCCTGTAGGTTTTAAAATGACCGTAACTCAGTTCAATTTCGCGCCGGATGGGCTTTGTCTTTTTAAAATGGAAAATGAAGGAACGATAATGTGGGCAAAGTTCGTTTATGGCCAAATAAAACATCCGGAATTGGTGGAATTTGTTCTTTCATTTTCAGACGAAACGGGTAAGATAATACGAGCTCCATTTTTTAAAGATTGGCCTTTGCAAATTCAAAATATTATTACACTTACCGAACAAAATGGAAAGACAGCATTCACCATTAACTGCTACCCGATAAATGCAACTGAGGCAGAGCTGTTATCGTTTACAGAGAATAAATCAAGTTTCAATCAGGGGCTATCAGCATCAATGGAAAAATTGGGTCAGTATTTATTGAATAATCAGTCATAGTAACAATATGATAATACGTACAGCCGATAATCTATCCATTTTTTGAAATGTATGGATAAATACTGCTGACAATGATTAACCTCAATCTTAGATTAAACATATAATTCAGAAACGATGAAAATAAGACGATATTCCTTGCTTTTATTAACTGTATTTCCAGTTTTAATTCAGGCACAAGGCAAAATAGATTATGGCTCGAATAATGGTAAATATTTAACTCTGAATAAAACCAGAATCTATTACGAAGAATACGGAAAAGGCACACCGTTGTTGTTACTGCACGGCGGACTCAGCTCAATAAAAGGCCTAAGTACCATAATTCCTGAACTTTCAAAACATTTTCGGGTAATTGCTATTGATGCCCCGGGAAATGGCCGATCTGAACAGGCAAATGAGGTAAGCTTTATTTCAATGGCCAGTTATTATTCAAAAATGATAGACTTAATGAAGCTGGATAGCGTGTATGTCTATGGCTTTAGTATGGGAGGGATTGCAGCATTGCATTTAGGTGCAGAAAGGCCGGATAAAGTTAAAAGAGTAGTTGTTCATTCGGCAGTTAACCATTTAAATGGATACAATGAAGGTTTCGCCGGTACTCCTGATATGACCCCTGAAATTGTTGAAAAAGAGGCAAAATGGTGGCTTGATGGACATTTGAAGAGAACACCGCAACCCGACAAGTGGAAAAAGTACATTTTGGACTTGCAGAAGATGTGGTATCCCGAGGAATTTATTTCAGATGATAAATTGAGATCGATTAAAAACCCATACTTGATTTTACAGGGTGATCAGGATCTGATAAAGATTGAAAATGCGTTGCATATGCATCGGCAAATAGCACATAGTCAATTAGGTATATTGCCCAATTCTACACATTTCTCATTAATGGAAGACCCTGATGCAGTATTGAATGCAATTGTACCATATCTTACCCGAAAAGCAAAGAAGGTTTTTAATTTTGAGTATTAATGAATATTAAACTGAAGTAGCAGACGATGTCATGAACGTGATTTAACCGTTAACTTCTGCTACTTTAGTTTGTTCTGGTAGTAAATAGATAATTAGGGCTTCCCATTGGTATATATAATGACAATGACATTTTGAAACCTGAAGACATAGGGAACATCAGATTAATCAGCCAGCAGATTGCTGAATCTCAATTTAAAACTGCCAGGGAAGTAGCAGGATGGATGGGCGCAATTCAGGCGCAAGATTATAATATGGCTAAATGGGCTTTGGGAGTTCGGTTACCAGGCTCAACAGCTGATATAATCCAGGCAGCTATAGATCAAGGCAAAATTTTACGCACGCATGTATTGAGACCAACATGGCATTTTGTATCTGCGGATGATATTTACTGGATGCTTGAACTTTCAGCACCCAGGATAAAAGCTTTCGCGAAAGGCAGGTATAAAGAACTGGAACTTACAGCCCCGGTTCTCTTAAAAAGTTATTCTATTCTGGAAAAAGCCTTAAGCGGAGGTAAACACTTAATTCGTGAGGAGTTAGTTTCTGAATTTAATAAAGCTAAGATTCGTACAGATGATAACAGGGCTGCTCATCTCCTGATGAATGCTGAACTTGAAGGTTTGATATGCAGCGGAGCTGCTAAAGGTAAAAAGCAAACCTATGCATTGCTTGAAGAAAGAGTTCCAAAACCAAAATCTCCTGATCGGGAGGAAGCGCTTGCTCAACTGACCATCCGCTATTTTACAAGCCATTGTCCGGCTACCTTAGAAGACTTTGCATGGTGGGCTGGTCTAACCCTGACAGATGCCCGATGCGGCATGGAATTAGTCAGATCTCATTTTATTTCAGAAAAGTCAGGATCCCAGGACTATTGGTTAACAGATTCATATCCGCATGACAATAATAATAAAACCTCTGTTTTCTTATTACCTGCTTTTGATGAGTTTACCATCAGCTATAAAGACAGAAGCGCTTCCTTGCTTTTAAGCGATCATAAAAAAGCGATTTCCACTAATGGATTATTCAGGCCTCTTATTGTAGTAAATGGCAAGGTAACAGGGTTATGGAAACCTGTTATCAGGAAGGATAAGGTTATCATAGAAACAGACTTTTTTAAGCCGCACAAACAGATCTTTACAAATAAAGCTGGAAAAAGCAGCTGAAGGCTACGGAAGCTTTCTTGGTAAAAAAGCAGAAATTTTAGTTAATCAAATCTGATAAATTCCTGGCCTGGGGTTATTCCAGTAAAGTATTGATTCTTTTAAAATGATATCCTTTTCCTTTTAACTCCTTTATCAGATCATCAAGGCGGTTATAAAACTTATCTATCCTTCTGGGATCCGTCCCGATATGCGCCAATAGAATAAACCCATTTAATCCATTTGGATCTTTCGCTTCATAATCCATTATCGAGCTGTAAATTTCTTCAGATGTTCTGTATGAAGACATTTCCGGATACGTGTAATCGGCTGCAGAACGGGTGCCTGCAGAGAAGTTAATGAGTTGCAATCCCATTTTCCTTGTCCAGCTTGATATGTCAGAATTATACCATTCATAGGGCGGAAGAAAATAAGCTGCATCTGATTTGTTGACCCCGAACTTTGCCATGCGTTCATAATTCTTATTAAGATCCGATGTGAATTCATCTTGTGTAACCAATAAGCTATCCCGTTTGATCCAATCGGCATATAAAAGGTGCTTATCTGAGTGGGCTCCCAGGTAATGCCCCGTTTCTTTAATAAGATTTATTAGCGCTTTAAATTCAGGATTTGAGTAAAAGTTGCCGGTAAGGAAGAACGAAGCAGAAACATTATTTTTATTTAATGTATTCAGTATTACCTGTCCTCCATCGGCAAATTCGTCTCCTGTAAAAACCATGGCAATTTCTTTCCGTGACACATCTCCCCGGACAATTGCTCCATGACTGTCGGTAATTACTTTTTTCTGGCAACTCCCTCCCGGGAGTCATGTTCTTTTGCAGCTAATAAGTAAATTAACGACGCAGTTCCATCCATCGTCGGCTCGTTGGTGCTGTAATCGCCATAATCATCATGGTAAACCACAAAATCTGATTGAAATTCAGCATATTCATCCGGTTCATGAAGGCGTATACCAATTAAGTTTTTGTAAATGTTCCCATAAACCGGGCCATCAACCAGGCCACCGTCAAGCGGATAATTTTTCAGAACCGTAAAGGCTGAATGGGGGTCAACAGGTGAATCGCCATTGGCAGGCAATCCATATACCATACTGGTCCCCCACGGATTGCATCCAAAAAGCCAGTCGATACAAGCTTGTTCTAACTCCAGATACGTTTTATCACCGCTAAGCTGCCTGTACAAATAACACTGTATCGCAAATGATGTAGTCAGATTATTAGAGCACCAGATAAATGGAATTCCCCGGTAAAAGGCATTGTTCTTTGATTTTTGCCATACTTTTTCAATACCCTGTTTGTAATAGCGGATCAGCTGCGCTTTTGATTTAGCATCATCGCTTTTTTTAGCAAGTTCATAATGCCCGAAGTTGTGAAATGGGTACCATTGATAATGTCTGGCAGTATCTGCACCCAGCCAGGGAGTAATTTTTTCCTGTTCGCTGTATGCTAATGCCTGATTGAAAAAACTTTTATTTTCGGTGAGTTGAAAAATAGCTGCAGCACCCAACTCCATATCATCAACCCAATTATCTTCAGCATAGATATATGGTGATTTGACGGAAGCTGTTTGCGCAACCCCAGGTTTTGCCAGTCCAAGGTTATAGGCTGAAAGGGATTTGGATTTAAAAGTCTCTGACAGTTTTGTGTCTTCGCTATAAATCTGGGCTGCCAGGGCGAAGGCGCTTGCAAATTTCCCGGCTGTGGAAGCTGCTCCTGTAGCCTGGTTCTTGTATTTTCCCAGGCCTTGTGGTTCTCCTGTAATAAAATAAACCGGTCTTCCTTTGCCTTTCCCAAAACCGTAATCAACGGTATCATTATTAGGTAAACGAAGCCCCATATGGTCACGGTCATCAGCAATCTGGTTAAACAGCCAGTCTTCGCGCGGGTGCATTTTTAAAAGCCAATCCAGTCCCCATCTGGCTTCATCCAGAACATCTGCTGTACCATTTGTGCCATCAAGGCCGTTTGCCCGGTGTTTATCTGTAAAAACAGCAGGAAAATCCCGGTAGGCAGCCAATAAATGATAGGTGGCATTGGCAGATGTGGTTGAATATTGCAGATAATCGCTCGCATCATGCCAGCCTCCGGCAGCGTCAATGTGAGTGCGTTCAGGTACAGGTCCGTATACAATATATCCATCCGTGGTATGGCATGAATCCTTTAAAAATGGATTATATCCGCTCCGTTGCTGGCGCATATAGCGCAATGCAAAATCTGCAGTTCCTTTATAAATGTCGGTGGAGATCTTAAATTCCGGCGAACGAACCTTTCCGGCTTGTAAATAATATGATCCCGGTATTTTAAACTTTGAAAAATCAAGACGGTATGAGGTTGTAAAAGGGCCGTATTTGCCAAAACTCTTGCCGATTTTCTTTCTTAACACAGTTTTGGAGGTCTTTGTATTAATTAACTCAAAGTATTTAACAGGTTGTTCCTGTTTCTTTGACCCCAGTACTGCTACCTTTAGGCCGGTGGGAGCATAGCCTAACTGGTTTATCCTGATCCATGAATCTGATTTTTCCTGAGCATTCAGCGTCGAAACAATCATTCCAAGCATAAAAATCGATAATATTAATCCGGATGGCTTCATAAAGGAATCAACTTAATGGTTTTACTATTCTTTGACATCAAATATAATTATAGTAAATGATGAATAACAGTAATGCCCCAGTACCCGGATGTTATTGTATTTGTGTATATTTATTATGATGCTTAACATATGTAAATACTTTCTAAAAATCAGTTGGTGCGTCTTTTGCTTTTGTAGTTTTCAGGTGGCCTATAGTCAATCTGATACGGCACATACCTTCACATTGTATTGCGGCGAGCGTCATGTGAAAAATGTACCCTTGTATGTAATTGTTAAGCCTGGCCGAGACATCATCTACTATTCGGTGTCAGAAATCAGAGGTATTAACCCATCAGATATTATAAAACTGGAAGTTCTTAAAAAACCTAAAAAAATCAGAAAATATGGTGAGAAAGCAAAATTTGGAGTTATTCTGGTTACGCTCACGGATTCAAAATTAAAAGAGATTCGAAAATCTAAGAAAGGATAATCGGCAATTTTTTATTACATTCTATTTGCGGAAATTGTGTTCTGCTTGTATAAAATATGAACAAAATAACCGGTTAATAAACCAAAAATGATGCCTCCAATCACATCACTAATATAGTGCATCCCTAAAATCATTCGGCTGAGTCCAACAAGAACGGCCCATGTGAATATGAAAATGCGTATCCACAAGTTCTTAAAGAGCAAAGCAACAGCGGTTGAAAATGCAAAAGCCTCAAAAGTATGTCCCGATGGGAAGGAAAGGCTTTCCGCCTGCGCGAGCTTATCAAGAAAATCGTAGGTGATATATGGCCTGTTTCTTCCAATTAAATATTTCAGCGCTTTGATAATTATAAAGGAGGTTAGAAAGGTGACCAATAACTGAGATCCCTTCAATATTAGGTTTTTTGCCCGCTTAACCCACCCGGCCAATAATGTAAAGGCAATGATTATGATACATACCAGTGAGCTGGTGTTGGTAATAAATAGAAAAATGGGATCAAGCGTTCTTATCCGGTTGGAATTAATAGCTTTTAAAGCCTGAATATCATAGGTATGCAGGGCGTGATAAAAGGGTGGCCAAATAATCATGATCACCGTAAGTGATGTTATTATCAACAAAACCCAAATAATCAGCTTATTGGCTTTTTCGGAACTTGTCAAGTGTTTTTTATTGGGATACATTGATTTCTAGGATGTTACCTGAGTGATCTTTGCCTTCGTTCGAAATAAAAAGCCTTCCGTCTGGAGTGAATGCCATACCTTCCGGCTGAGAAAATTTAGAATCCTTTAGTTCGGCAAGTGATAAGATCTTTCCTGATTTGTTCATGATCAGCAGTTTTGGTTTAGCGCCTTCCGTAATATAAATGTTCCCGTTTTCCGGATGAATGGCTATTTCAGAAGGTTGCATCCGCGATCCTTTCTTTTTTCCGGATTTTATTCTGTCAAATACTTCATTTTCCAGATCTATTTTAAAAACAGGCTCTTTTATCAATTTTTTGTTATCAAGGTTAAACGCATAAATTCCTTTATACTTATCGCTAACAGCTTCCGGCCCCTTAATTGCTATTAGTAACCTGTTGTTTTCCTTATCAAAAGCAAGACCTTCTGCATTTTGTTTTTTTGTTAGTGATGTTTTATGCTCGGAAGTAACATTTGTCGAATTCATGTAATTGTTTACCTCAATAATTTGTCCGTCGGCTCTTAAAACATACGCGGTATTTGCATTAATAGCCAGGCCTTCATAGTCTCCCGCATCGCCAAATTCGATCTCTTTTTCAATTCCTTTTTTCCGGGTATTATATATGAATATTTTACCTGCCTCATCCTGTATACAGGCAAAGCGATGCTCATCAATGTAGGCTATTGCAGATATTTCCTTTAAAATGGCAGGCATTTCCCACGTTTGTAGTATTCTGATTTTGTCTGTTACTGCCTTATATTCTGCAATATTATCTGTTGCAGGTATTGAATTTGCAGTGTTCTTACTGGCAATAGTTAACCGTATAAATAAGGCCGTAATTACCGTGATAAGAATAGTTGATGTTATAATAATTGCCGTACGCATAATCATGTAATTAGAAGTTTGTTTCTGACTTAATCCCAATATGGGACAGTATGGTCTTCAGTGCCCGATGCATTGAATACTTTATTGATTTCGGATATACTTCCGCTAAATGCTAGTTGGTAAAATATCTTTCCATTTATTTCCAGTTTTTCTGCTTCATCTAATCTGTATTTATTGTAATCAGAATGAATTACTGCAGATAAGGCTTCCGGTAATTCTCCGGCAGTAACCTCTTGCTTATGCATGGTTATTTTCCCCTCAGGTGTTATTTTTACTTCGTGATCATTATTTCCCAGTACGAATTCTGCTTCAAACCATTCTTTTTCCTTATCCCATTCCGTTTCCGTAGCGTTTGAAAACTTTGCTTTGAAAGCGTTCATTACTATTGAAGGAACATCTGAAGCCGGGATACCGTTAGTACAGGCAACCTGGACACCACATATAAAAGTCGCAAGCAAGAGTAAGCTCTTCATCATTCAATCTTTATATCATCAAAGATCAAAGTCAAATCAGGAAAGAATTGGGAATTATTTACGAATTATGAAAACATGCTCTGTATTGAATTCATAACTGATAGTGAAATTATAAAGTTCAACAACCGCTTTCACAATGGCCAAACCAATTCCTGTTGAGTTGGATGATTGACCTTTATAAAATCTTTTAAATATATTCTGATTGTCCAGACCGAAGTTTTTACCTGAGTTCTTTATCACAAGTAAATCAGACTCGATCAGGATAGTAATATTTCCTCCGGGATAATTGTGGCTGATGGCATTCCGTATGAGATTTGAAGCCATAATATCAGCCAGATCCGGATGCATTTGCCAGTTGCATTCAGCATGTTCATCAAGTCGAACAGTAAGCCGGTGGAAAACTATCTGAGCGCTAAAGTCTTCAAGTACGCGGTGAAATAACTGGTTAATATTCACCGATGATGTTTCCGGGAATTGTTTGTTTTCAATTTTTGAGAGTAACAGCAGTGATTGATTTAAACGCTGTAGCCTGGTTAAATTATCGAGAGCAGACGAGACAAGCTGCGCCTGGTGGTCTGTTAACTGGCCTTCTTCTGCAAGAATTTCAAGCTTATTCATGGTTATGGCAAGAGGAGTTTGCAGTTCATGGGATGCATTTTCAATAAGCTGCTTCTGGTTTGTATACGCCACAATGTTGGTTTGCAGCAGGGTATCTATGGTGTGGTTAAGTGTGTTAAATTCATCAATCTTTGTTTTATTAGTAATTAATGGTTTCGCATCTTCAAGCCTGAATTTACTTACCTGGTCAATCAGTCGGTTAAACGGTTTCCATATTTTTTTTAATAACAGGTTGTTTAATAGGAGTATGGTAAATACCAATCCCAGGTAAAGCCACAACAATGAGTACAGTAATTCTTTAATCAGATCATCTTCTTCTACCATGGAAGTAATTACCTTCATAAAATAGTATTGATTACCATCGGCAAAAACTGTTTTCAGCATTCTTACCGGTTCAAAGTCATTCTCATTATGCATATACATCATTGTATCCAGATAAGTATCCTTGTGATTTTTAGCGTGCTCAAAGGGGATCGGGTTAATAGAATAATTACCCTCGTCAAAATCCTTTTTATAAAGAATGAGCGGATCGCTGGATGCTTTGCTAATAATCAATAATTTCTGATTCCCTAAACCATCATCCATGCTGTCATAAATTTCATCAAGCATGGCAAAATAAAACAGTCCTGCCCATATGGGGATAATGACTAATAATATGACCGAAAAATATGATGATGTGTAATTAAGAAGCTTCATCAGCAATTAGTTTATAACCAATACCATAGATAGCCTGAATTTCAATGTTTGCGCCTGAGGCTTTTAGTTTCTTTCGGAGATTTTTTATCTGAGAGTATATAAATTCAAAATTATCCGCAGTATCAATATGATCTCCCCATACGTGCTCTGCCAGGGCAGATTTATTAACAAGCCGGTTTTTATTCATGAATAAATAGTAAAGAATATCAAATTCTTTACGGTTCGTTTGTAACAGGATATCATCAACAAACACAGTCCGATCATCAATATCAATGATCAGATTACCTGCCACCATCGTATTATTCCCGTTAAGTTTTCTTCTGCGATTAACCGATTTTACCCTTGCAAGCAATTCTGCCAGATGAAATGGTTTAGCGAGGTAATCATCCGCACCAAGATTTAACCCTTTAACTTTATCCTCCAATGAGTTTTTTGCTGATATGATAATAACTCCTTCGGTTTTGCCAAGCTCCTTAAGCGTGCAGAGCAGATCAAATCCGGTTTCTTTGCCTTTAAGTGTGATGTCAAGCAATATGCAGTCGTACTCGTAGATGCCGATTTTTTCAAGGGCCGAGTCATAGTCGGAAGCTGTTTCTACCCTGTATTTTTCCTTCTGCAAGTGTTCTGAAATATTATCACACATTGCCTGCTCATCTTCAATCACTAATATTTTCATACCCGTGTATTCAAACGTATGATAAATGGTCTGCCTGTGCCTGGCCGGGTTGCCATTTTACTGAAGATTACTATATTCGCATTCATAGTATGGTAAACCTGATAAATCCTTTCTGGTTTTTTACTTTACCGGACATCCCTATTCAGGCTGGCAATACATGGTTCAGATCTCCGTATCAAAGAATATGGAATTTAAATACGAGGCGGTTGTTAACCGTTTAAATTAACTTATTAGAGGTCTTTTTATACTGCAGGTTAAGCTTTAAAAAACTTCTGTATTTATATTTTGTTCTTAAACAATTATCAATGAAGTTATTTAGATTATATAAGATCACTTTTGCGTTCATTTTACTATTTGCAGCTTGCGGAAAGAGCGGCAATGAAAGAAATCTTGAAAAGCGCGAACAAACAGTAGAAACCAAAGAACAGCAATTGCTGATATTGGAGGAGCAGTTAAAGCTAAAAGAACAGGAGCTTATTAAACGGGAGCAGCAGATTGATAGCTTAAGAACGGAGTCAGATTCTATCGGAACCTATAGCCCAAAGGTTATTGGTAACTGGACAGTGACCATGCAGTGTACTGAAACAAGTTGTGAAGGTTCAGCAATAGGCGACACGAAGACCGAGCAATGGAATATATCTTATCAGGATAAAATAGTAATTGCTAAAGCTTATGCCAATAAAAAATTAATCAGAACATATACAGGGTTGTTCAAAGAAAACAACCTGCAACTTTCTGCAAGGCAAACCACTGAGACAGATACACATATGGATGTCATCCTAACGCCCCATTCCACAACAGAGGGTTTAATGGAAGGTCAGCGTGTGATAAGCCAGGGTGGGAAATGCAGGATAGTGTACTCGATTAAAGCAGAAAGACAATAATCTAATCAGAATTATGATCATACTTTCAGCTTTAGATTTCTCATTGCCTTTAAAAAGCCCGGTAATAATTTTTTCCCTGGTTCTTTTTATTATTCTTTTTGCACCTATCCTTTTTAACCGGATCAAGTTCCCGCATATCATTGGTCTTATTATTTCCGGGGTGATCATTGGCCCGTATGGTTTTAACCTGCTGCTACGAGATAGCAGTATCGTGCTCTTTGGTACGGTTGGGTTATTGTATATTATGTTTATAGCCGGGCTGGAAATTGATATGGAAGAATTCAGAAAAACCCGGCTTAAAAGCTTCATATTTGGACTCTTTACATTTACTGTACCCTTAGTTCTTGGCGTATTGGCGGGATACTATATTCTCGGATTTACCTTTCTTTCTGCCTTATTGTTAGCCAGTATGATGTCTACTCATACCTTGCTGGCCTATCCGATTGTATCCAAATATGGAATTTCACGAATCAGCGCAGTTACCTTAACCGTTGGAGGAACAATTATTACCGATGTACTTTCGCTGCTTGTATTGGCTTTGGTTACCGGGATGACAAAGGGCGATATTGGTGCAGCCTTTTGGATACAGATTGTTATTGGATGTATTATTTTGGGTGTGATTATTTTCTATCTGTTCCCTTTAATTGCCCGTTGGTTTTTCAAGAGGTTTGACGATAATATCTCCCAGTATATTTTTGTGCTGGCAATGGTTTTTTTAGGTGCATTCCTTTCTGAAGTGGCTGGTCTTGAGGCTATTATTGGCGCATTCTTATCCGGCCTTGCATTGAACAGGTTTATACCACATTTATCACCATTAATGAACAGGATAGATTTCGTTGGAAATGCATTCTTTATTCCTTTTTTTCTGATAAGTGTGGGAATGCTTGTTGATGTACGCGTTCTTTTTAACGGATGGGGTGCAATTAGCGTTGCGGCGGTAATGATCACCGTGGCAGTAGTCTCAAAATATCTGGCGGCTCTCTTTACACAAAAGACATTCCGGTTATCGTCAGTTGAAAGGCAGTTGATATTTGGGTTAAGCAATGCAAGAGTGGGAGCAACCCTGGCCATTGTATTAGTGGGATACAATATAATCTTGTCTGAAACTGCCGAAGGTGAACCAATCAGGCTGCTTAGTGAAGATATTTTAAATGGTACTATTCTGATGATCCTGGTTACCTGTACGTTAAGCTCTTTCACGGTCGAGAAGGCTTCGCAAGTAATTGCTTTGAAAGAAGAAGATAGCAAGGAAGGTAGGGATGATGCTGATGAAAGAATACTGATTTCATTGGCTTATCCAGAAACAGTTTCTGAATTGGTTGACCTGGGTTTAATGCTTAAGCCAGGTAAAAGCAATATTCCGGTTTATGCATTACATGTAACAGATGACGAAAAGAGTGATAACTCACCTGTAAAAGGGCGGAAAATAATTGAGCAGGCAGTAAAGCATGCTGCCGCTACAGAAAATGTAATCTTTCCAATCACCCGGTTCGATATTAATATCAGTCATGGTATTATCTATACCATTAAGGAGCATAATATTACAGATATACTTATTGGCCTTCACCATAACTCTGAACAACAGGACTTTTTTGGCGCTACGGCAGAAAATATATTCAGGCGAATTCCAGATACCATTTATATTTATAAGCCTGTTCAGCCTTTTAATACTTTAAAAAGAATGGTTGTAGCTGTTCCGCCAAGGGCGGAACTTGAGCCCGGGTTTTTACACTGGTTAAATAAGTTAGTTACTGTAGCAAAGGCTGCTGGTGTACCGGTATTCTTTTATGCTAATGCAAATTCAATCCGGGAATTGGAAAAAGCCAGCCAGAGATTTGCAAAATCGGTTAAAATCGTGTTGAAACAATTTGATACGTGGAATGACTTTTCAAAGTTTAAGGGTGAGATTAAAACAAATGATCTTTTTGTAATAGTTACATCCAGGAAAGATCATGTGTCTCATAATGAGCAGCTTGATAAACTCCCATATTATCTAAGCACCCTTTTTAACAGCAATAGCTTTATTATCCTCTATCCTAAGCAACTGGAACAGGGAATTAATCTGGAAGACCTGCAGCAATCGGATGTTTCATTGATGGGAACTCTATCCGATAGAATGGGAACTTTCGGCAGGATCGGGAGTAAATTGAGGCAAATTTTCGGTAAAAGGACGTAATTGGCGCTCCCCGGTTATATCGATGGAAAAACAAAATTTTTAATCACTTTTCTTTGAACGCTTTGGCTTAATATAATCGGAATGTTGGTTAATAATATGGGTGAGCTGTTTGATTTCCAGCCTGAGTAACTCAATGTCGGTTGTATGAGGTGCGGTCTTGTCTCTTGTGTTTGTGTCCTTTCCAATAAAGAAAGAGGCAAGTGTAGCTGTGATATATCCGAACACGGCGAAGCCGTATAAAGAAAGAAGAGTGCATAGTATTCTTCCTTCAACTGATTGCGGCCAGAAATCTGTGCCAATGGTAATAATGAGCATAGTGGTCCACCAAACAGCCACACCATATGATTCTAACCCTGCATGGTCTTGTTCAAAAGTATACATGCCGGCTGCGCCAGCCAGTATTACAGCGATAGTTAAGGCCACTACATAGCCGAAACCGCGTTTTTCCATAGTAGCGTTCAAACTTCTCATACTTCGGTTCAAACCGGATATTACTTTTATCAGCCGTGTCCCTCTGAATATTCGTAATAACCGTATCAGACGAAAAATCCTGAACAACCGGAGAGCCGGAATTACTAGGGATATCCCCGTGAGTATATTATGCTTAAGAAAAAGCAGCTTTTCTGGAGCCAGTAACAACTTGATTCCGAAGTCGACAACAAAAATAATCCAGATTATCGTACTTATGGTTTCCATGATAGGATTGAAACCATTTATAAATTCAATAATTAATAAAACCAGCCACACAAATCCCAGAAGGATCATTGGTCCTTCTAAAATTTTTTCAAGCGTTATTAATAATCGATTTCTTTTTTGAACCGCTAATTTTTTATCCACCATGGTCTGTATTTAACATTCTTTATCAAGGAATAGTTCATCCATTTTTAAGCTTCTGAAACAGGAATGGCCGTATTTTAAAGCGTTTTAAAGATTAATTTTAAAAAACTCTTGCATTGGCAAGGTTAAAGTTTTATATTCGGGTTGTTAATAGTAAATAATATTGTTAAAACAATATTATAAATTGTGATGATCCCCAAGGTCGTGTGGGATTGCTTTGCCTATTAATAAGTACGGGTAGGTACACGATTGTTGCGGGTACGCACCCGATGTTTTAAAGTCGCAACCACTAATTAAATTATATAATATGCTTAAAATTTACAAAAGTTCAAAAGGCAGGTGGCAATTACCTTTTGGTGTTGCCATGTTGGTTTTTCTCGTCTCCTTTACACCGGAGCGGGCATTATCACAAACCAAGACCATCAGGGGCACCGTAACAGAATCACCGACTAATATTCCTCTTCCGGGGGTAAGCGTACGGGTTAAGGGTACCCAAACCGGCACCACTACCAGTGCAAATGGGAATTACACTATTATGGCCAAGCCTACAGATGTGATTGTATTTACTTTTCTAGGATTAAAGACGCAGGAAATCACGGTAGGTACCAAAACCACTATTAATGTTGCATTAGCCGGTGATGCCACATCTTTAAGTGAAGTAGTTGTAATCGGCTACGGTACAGTGGCTAAGCCAGACCTCACCGGTTCGGTAGGTGTAGTGCCGGTAGACGATATGGCTAAAGCGCCGGTAGGCTCATTTGCAGACGCCCTGGCCGGACGTGTAGCCGGTGTTAAGGTTAATGCAACTGATGGTCAGCCGGGTAGTAGTCCTAATATCGTTATCCGTGGAGCAGGATCATTGACTCAGAGTACTTCACCCTTATATGTTATTGATGGTTTCCCGGTTGAGGATCCCGATCCGGAAGCAATAAACCCCGAAGAGATCGAGTCTATGACCATTCTTAAAGACGCTTCTTCTACAGCTATTTATGGATCAAGAGGTGCAAATGGGGTCATCCTTATCACTACCAAGCGCGGTAAGGTAGGCAAACCGGTTGTAACGGTATCCAGTTCACTGGGTTTCCAATCTGCTCCTGAGCCTGTGGAACTCATGAGTCCATATGAATTCGTAAAATACCAGACTGAGCTTAATCCTAATGTTTCTACTACATTAGCTTATTTCGGTTTTGACAAGACTTTAGGCAGGCAACGGACGCTTGAAGATTACCGTAGCATAGAAGGTGTTAATTTCCAGGACCACGTGCTGCGTACCGGTGCGCAGCAGATTCACAATATCGCTTTACGCGGGGGAACTGAGCAAACCAGGTATTCGGTATCCGGATCAATTTTTGATCAAAAAGGTACCATTATTAATACTGGTCTTGACCGTTACAATGGACGTGTAAATATTGATCAAACGATCAGTAATAAAATAAAAGCTGGTGTGAGTGGTAATTACAGCGGAGTAACCCAGTGGGGACAAATAATCAACCAGGGTCCGTTAACTACCGGGAACCCCACGTCTATGGTATTTGCAAGAACCTGGATGTATCGTCCTGTGGCCCCCTTACTTACTGACAATCTCCTGACTGACCTGGCGGATGATGAATCAACAACGTCTTCAGATCACCGAATTAACCCATTTATCGACCTGGAAAATCAGCATCAATATAACCGCACCAATATATTAGATGGAAATGCATATGTAACTTTTGATATCACCAAAGATCTTCAGTTTAAAAGCAATGCCGGGATACGTCATAAAAGAATAGACCAGGAATATTTCTTTAATTCTAAAACCTCCCAGGGAAGTCTCACTAATCCCGGTAATACTAATGGTATTAACGGAAGGGTAAGAAGTTATCTTGATAAGAGCTTTTCGAATGAGAACACACTGAATTATAAGAAGACGATCAATAACGATCATACGATCACTGCATTAGGGCTTTTTGCGATCAATTCTTTCAATCGTACGGTTAACGGTTATGGCGGCAGGTTGTTGCCAAATGAAAACCTGGGTATCGACGGACTGGATGAAGGTGTTGCTTTCAATCCGATATCCAGCGCCACTGTTAATAGGATGGCGTCATATGCCGCCCGTTTGGATTACAACTACAAATCAAAATATATTCTTACTGGTACGTTCCGCGCTGACGGATCTTCAAAGTTCGTTGACCACTGGGGTTATTTTCCAGGTGCTGCATTAGCATGGAACATGCATAAAGAAGGATTTTTTGCAAAAGCATTCCCAGCAGTATCTACCTCTAAGATCCGTGCTAGTTATGGTAGTAATGGAAACAACCGGGTGGGTGATTTTGCTACTTATCCAAGCTTGAATCAGGTTCTGGACGGCTACGCATTTAATAGTTCAGCGCCGATCGGTGCTATTTACGTTTCGGCAGTAGGTAATCCGGGTTTGCAGTGGGAAAAAGTGAATACCATGGATCTGGGTTATGAACTGGGATTATTTAAAGACCGCATTACCCTGGAAGCTGACCTGTATCGGAAATCAACTGAGAATCTTCTATTGAATGCAATATTGCCTCCATCTACAGGCTTTGGTTCAGCAGTTAAAAACATCGGAAAACTAAGGAACGATGGTATGGAGTTTACCGTAAATAGTGTGAACATCTCTAACAGAGATTTTAGTTGGGAAAGTAATGTAAACATTTCCTTTAATAAGAATAAGGTTATGGCATTAACCCGTGGCCAACAGAGTTTACCAACTAACGCAACCTACGTATCTCAATTTAACCGGCCGTTATACCTGGCGGAAATTGGAAAATCGGCAGGTATGATGATCGGATATATCTGGGAAGGTAACTATCAGTATTCTGACTTTGATGAGACTTCTCCTGGCGTTTATGTGTTGAAACCGGGGGTGCCAACCAATGGCAATGCGAGAAACGTTATCCAGCCTGGTGATATCAAATACCGCGATTTGGATAAAGACGGAACTGTTGACGATTCAGATATAACATTTATTGGTCGTGGCACACCGATACACACCGGCGGATTTGCAAATAACTTCTCTTATAAAGGCCTTAGTCTGAATGTATTTCTTCAGTGGTCATACGGAAATGATATTTATAATGCCAACCGTTTATTACTTGAAGGTAACAGTAACGGATATGCGCTGATCAACCAGTTTGCATCGTATGCAAACCGCTGGTCACCAGAGAATCAAACCAATGCAAACTACCGTACCCGTGGTCAGGGACCTATTGGTAAACATTCATCCCGGGTTGTTGAAGACGGATCTTATTTACGTTTAAAAACTATTTCATTAAACTACTCTATCCCAACACGTTTCATTAAACGAGCATATTTGAGCAACCTAAGCCTGAATGTTGCAGCTCAGAATTTAGCAACGTGGACTAATTACAGTGGTATGGATCCCGATGTTTCCGCCAGAAACAATGTGCTTTCACCAGGTTATGATTATTCATCATATCCGAATTCACCAACAATTGCATTTGGTTTAAAGGCATCATTCTAGAAAAAGACATAAAAAGAAACTGAAATGAAAAGAATATATTATTTACTCGCAACGGTTCTTCTGGTGAGTTTAGGCTCATGTAAGAAGTACCTGGAAACTAAACCTACGGATTTTTTGAATCCAAGCAATTATTATGAGACACCGGCCCAACTTGAATTTGCACGGTCCAGCGCATACAATATGCTGGGGGCAAGTCAGTTATGGGGTGCCTGGGGTCTGTATTTATTTTCATGGTCGGCAGATGCTGGTTATATGAACCGTTCCTCCCTGACCGCGGGTCCATGGAATTATAACTATGGTTCTGCAGATACCTACACCCTGGGTTTATGGTCTAATCTGTTCAACGGTATTAACCGAGCAAACGTGGTGCTTGACAATGTGGATAAAAACCAGGAAATCGAACAGGAATACCGCGATAAGATACGTGGCGAGATGTTGTTTTTGAGAGGCTATTACTATTTCATCCTGGTTCAGAATTTTGGTGGTGTTCCGCTGAAGTTGAATGCTACCTCTTCGGTTATTGATGTGGATATTCCGCGTAACTCAGTTAAAGAAGTATATGACCAGATCATTAAGGATATGGAAACAGCTGAAGCTCTGGTCCCGGGTATAGTTGCTATTGGCAACGCAGGCGAAATAAGCAAGTCTGCTGTTCGTGGATTATTAGCCCGTGTAAATTTACATATGGCTGGTGCGCCGCTTAATGATGCAACACGCTATGCCGAGGCAAGCAAATGGGCTAAGATGGTAATCGATGATACCGAAGCCGGGCATGCATTAAACTCTAGTTATCCGGATATTTTTAAGACCCTGGCTCAAGACCGGTACGACCTGAAAGAAAGTATCTGGGAAGTGGAATTCTGGGGTAACCGTCAAGACCAGTTCACTGAAACCGGTTACACAGGCTGGATCAATGGTCCTGCGGTTGGCGCAAATAATAAGAATACTGGTAGAGCAGATGCATATATGAACATCACTTCCAAGTTTTACGATGCATTTGAACCAGGAGATAACCGAAAGTGGTACAGTATTGCACATTTCTCGTTCTCTAATGCGCTTTTGCCAAGCGGTCAAAAAAATATGGTATCACTTCCAACTTCCCAGAACGCTAAAAACCTGATGAAGCCGGGCAAGTGGAGAAGAGAATATGAAACAACACTCCCAAAGTTTGATCGCGGAACTCCTATAAATTTCCCTCTTTTACGATATACCGATGTTTTGTTAATGTATGCAGAGGCTGAGAATGAGATCAATAATGGCCCGACTCAGGCTGCTATCCGGTATGTGAATGATGTAAGACAGCGCGGATGGTCTACCGGTGTTCATACCATAACAGTAACCAACGGTGGTTCGGGATATACCGGGGCGCCAACAGTGACATTTTCTGAAGGCATAGGAGGCAATACAGCTACAGGAAAAGCTACAATAGTAAACGGGCAAGTTACCGCTATTACGTTAGACCGCGATCTTACCGGGGTGACCTACTATAAAGAAGGTGATTATTCAGCTCCACCTACTGTGACCATTAGTGGAGGAGGTGGCAGCGGTGCCGCGGCAACGACGGCTATTTACAGAAAGACAGATGCGAACTTAACCTCTGCACAAACTTCTTCCAAAGCGGCTTTCCTGGCAGTTATCCAGGATGAACGGTTTCGCGAATTCAATTTCGAATACCTGCGGAAAGGGGATTTATTACGCTGGGGGACCTTTCTGGAAGTTAACCAGGACTTGGGTAACCGTTTGCAACAGGAAAGCCCAGGCGCATACTTTGTTAAGTATTATTCAAATGTAACCCCAAGGGACTTATTAATGCCGATTCCAAATAATGAAGTTACCACCAACCTGGCTATTGTTCAAAATCCGGGATGGAATTAATCACACTTTAAACGAATAAAATGAAATTCAGATATTATAGCATGTTAGTGGGTGCATTGTTTATGGCATCCTGTGACAAAGACCTCAAGGTAGCGGAAGCTCCGGACTTTGATGTGACAACAGAGTCGAATACATATAAGGCAGGAGATAAGATTAAATTCAATATTAAAGGAGGCGATGCGAATTTGATCGCTTTTTACTCAGGAGAGCCATTAAACGATTATGATTACAGAACCGGCCGAATAATTAATATCGCTGACACCGGTGCGACTATGTCGTTTTCTAGCAGTGTACAGACAGGTTCCCAAGCTGACCAGTTATCAGTGTTATACTCCACTAATTTTAATGGTGATTACAGTAATCTTGCATCCGTAAAGGCAGCTGCCTGGGTGGATATTACGGATAAGTTCAAACTCGGAACATCTAACAAGTTTGTTGCATCAGGTACTCTTGATATTTCAAACCTGGTCGTTCACGGAAAGCCGATTTATTTTGCGTTTAAATATATTACCAGGCCGCAAGCTACTAATGGCCTTGCTCGTCAGTGGTTCATTCAAAGCTTTGCGGTGAACAGCAAAGAAAAACTTGATGGTAAAACCCTAACGATAGCCGATCTGGCACAGGCTGGCTTCCGGATAGTGGATGAAAATCCAGAAAATGCACCGGCACGGGCATCCATAACTAATACACGGGTA
>DASWTL010000393.1:0-12244 GCA_036402155.1 Sphingobacteriaceae bacterium
TAGGTTTTCCGTACGTTTCCAGCGTCCGGTTCCAGACGTAATACGTTTCCGGGAATAACCGCCCTGTTTCAAGAGTAAACACTTTTACCGGCAGATCATTAGAAAAAATCATGTAAGAAATAGCCTGATCTTCCCAACCAAAACTGGTCGAAAATATCACCTTGCCCGGAAATTCGTCTGCAAGAAAGCGTATCGCTTCCACAGGTTCAAGTCCCGCAACCCGTTCTCGTAAAATACTTTCCAGTTCCATTTACTATATTATTTTGACCGCTTTAACGCTGAGTCTATATCTTCCAAAATATCGTCTATATCTTCAAGTCCAACAGAAATACGTATGCTGCCGGGTTGAATACCTATTGCATTACGCTCCTGTTCAGTTAGCTTCGAATGCGTTGTTGATGACGGATGCGTGGCTATTGATCTTGAATCACCCAAATTAGAGGTGATCAATATCATATCCAAAGCATCTAAAAAGCGTTTTGCCCTTTCGAAACCTCCCTTAATGATAAAGGTAACGATACCTCCGCCCTGCGTCATTTGCTTTTTTGCAAGCTCATACTGGGGATGTGATGGTAAAAACGGATAACGCACCTGTTCAACTTCGGGATGCTCCTCCAGCATTTTAGCCACTGTTAACGCATTACTGCAATGGCGATCCATCCTTAAGGTTAATGTTTCCAGGCTTTTAGACAATAACCATGCATTAAAAGCCGACATTGCCGGGCCCGTATGCCTGATAAAGAACATCATTTCCTTTATAAGATCCGCACGACCGACAACAACGCCACCTAAAACCCTTCCCTGTCCGTCCATATATTTGGTAGCCGAATGGCTAACCAGATCAATACCGTATTGAATAGGTTTTTGAAGGTATGGTGTAGCGAAACAATTGTCAACGCTTAATATGATATGGGGATATTTTTCTTTGAACTTACCCAGCCATTCCAGATCTATTAACTCCAGACCCGGGTTTGATGGGGTTTCCAGAAAGATCATCTTCGTTTCCGGCTTTATCTCTGCATCCCATTTTTCAGGTTCAGAAGCATCAACATAAGTAAATGTTATTCCCCACCTGGGAAACAGTGTATTCAACAACTGATGGGTTGAACCAAACACTGACCGGCAAGCTAAAATATGGTCGCCACTTTTTAAAAACGCAGCCATTGAGGCAAATACAGCGGCCATTCCTGATGAAAAGGCAATACCGTCTTCCGCTCCTTCAAGCTCACAGACTTTAGTTATAAATTCCGATGTATTTGGATTGGAATACCTGGAATAAATATTACCTTCTTCTTCGTCGGCAAATACTGCACGTCCCTGTTCAGCATCATCAAAAATAAAGCTGGAGGTTAGATACAATGGAACTGAATGTTCCCTGTTCGATGAACGTTTCGCCTGACTCCGTATAAGTTTGGTTTGATCTTTCATATTTGTTTGAGGCGCAAAAGTACGGCTTTTACGCCAAAACTGTAATACACCCTATTCGGCCATCAATTACTTTTTATTTGTAATCAATATTTCTGTTATTTCATTTAGCTTCTTCACCTTATTGGAAAAATCACCCTGAAGCATATTTCTTATTTTATTAAGATTATTAAGCGCTTCTTCGAGCTCTTCCGGGAGTGCATCATCCAGAACTTCTTTCAGCCGTTTAGCAATTGTTGGGGACTTTCCGTTGGTTGAAATACCAAGTTTAAGACTTCCCTTCTGCACTACGGAACCCAGATAAAAATCACAAAGCGCAGGTTTATCAGCAAAATTAACCAGCAACTTTCTTTTCCTGGCCTCCTCTTTTATTAACCTGTCAAGATCCGGGTTGTTAGCTGCCACAAAAACGATGTCTGCTTCATCCAGATCCCCGGCCTCAAAAGATTTTTGCAAGAGCGTAATGTTTGGATATTTTCCTACAAGCTCTTTTACATCATCTGATATTTCTTCAGCAACAACAGTGATCGTTGTTTGGGGACTATTTTTTACAATAGCGACCAATTTTTCCAGGCCTATATTTCCGGCGCCTACTAAAAGTAAATGAAGATCATTTAATTTTAGGAACACCGGAAACAGTTCATTTCCGGAAGACGCATTAGCTGACTCCTTCACACCTATACAATATCACGAAGAATATTAACCTACCTGTATTAACGCTTCTCTCTTTATCTTAACGTCATTTAAAAATTTGGACGCCTGCTCTAAATAGGCTGCCGCAAATTCAATAGACGGCTCATTTTTGTTTATTTGAAGCACAAAATCCTCAAATCCATCAAATCCTTTAAAATCGAAATCGGAACCATAATGATTATTAAACTCGCGTATAACACCAATCTGAGTGCTGCTATTTATGCCTTTATCAAGCAGTAATGCTTTTGCTGAGCTAACAAATACACTGTAAGAATGGTAAATAGAATCAGCATATCGTTTCTCTACAAAAGTATCTCTGGCCCATCCCAGTTTCTCTTCAGCTTCAAATAATAAAGTTGCAACAAGGTCAATGATCACGCCGGCGCATTCACCCACACCAATTGCTGTAACATAAGTTTCTTCATGTCCCCAGTCTTTAAAATCATCATCGGTTAGGTTTGTGATATCTGCTAATGGTTTGATCAGCTGATAAAAATAATCTTTCCCCATCCGGTCATAGAAGCTGTTAAACAACTCTCCGGGTAAAGCATTTTCCTGATAGCTGTTTAACACAACCCTTAAAACATCGGTTGTTCTTTTAGCAGGTACTTTAACGATCTTTTCTCCGGCACGTCCAACGCCATCACCAAATGAACCACCACCCAATAACACCTGATTTGCAGGCAGAACTTTACCTTGCGCCTTCATGGAGCTGCCGTGAAAACCGATATGAGCTAAACCATGCTGACCGCAGGAATTCATACATCCACTGATCTTAATTTTTATATCGCGATTAAAGATCAGGTTAGGATACTCCTCATATACCATCTCTTCCAGTACACGTGAAAGTTCAGTACTGTTGGATATTCCCAGATTACAGGTATCTGTTCCGGGACATGTTGTTACATCGGCTACGCTGTCGAATCCCAGCCGGGTAAGACCCAGCTCTTTTAATCTTGTATATAATAAAGGTAGCGCCTCTTTTCTGGCAAATTTCAATAGCAAACCTTGGTTTTGTGTAATTCTAAGTTCATCTGCCACCAGACCCCGAATGGCATCAACCATTAACCGTGCCTGTTCGGTTGGCATATCGCCAGTAGAAACTTTTATATAGATGCCATAAAAACCCTTTTGCTTTTGTTCAAAAACATTTGTTTTTAACCAATCCTGATAATGTATAGCATCTTCCGGTTCAGTTACAGGAAGATTTAAAACTTCCGGTGGTTGCGGCAATGGAACCGTATCCCGGTTTATTTTATATGACTTTGATTTTATAGCTGTACGTTCTTCTTCTATTAAGCGTAGAACTTCTTCTATTCCAATTTTTTGGATCAAATATTTAAAACGCGCCTTATTTCTGTTTGTACGTTCACCATAACGATCAAAAACACGGATAACGGCTTCTGCGTATGGGATTATCTGATCTTCATGCAGGAATTCATGCACCGGCACAGCGATAAACGGCTGCGCGCCAAGGCTTCCCCCGATCAATACCTTAAAACCACGCTGCTCTTCACCATCTACCACACGGATTTTAGGAATAAACCCGATATCATGAATGAATGAAAATGCAGTATCTTCTTCACTGGATGAGAAAGTTATTTTAAACTTCCTTCCCATTTCCTGGCAAATGGGGTTCCGGAGGAAATATTCAAATGTTGCGTGAGCATAGGGTGAAACATCAAAGGGCTCTTTAGGATCAATTCCTGCTGCTGGAGATGATGTCACATTCCTTACTGTGTTTCCGCAAGCTTCTCTAATTGTTATATCATCCTCTGCTAATTTAGCCCAAAGTTCTGGTGTGCGGTCAAGGCTCACAAAGTGAATTTGAATGTCCTGACGGGTTGTTAAATGCAGGTTACGGATAGCATATTCGTCAGAAATATCAGAAATACGAAGAATCTGCTTGAAAGTGACTTTCCCGAAAGGAAGTTTGATACGGATCATCTGAACGCCCGGTTGGCGCTGACCAGAAATACCACGGGCAAGCCTCAGGCTACGGAACTTTTCATCATGAATTTTTCCATCGCGATAAGCGCTTATCTTTTTTTCCAGATCAATGATCTCTTTTTGAACAACCGGGTTTTCTAATTCTGTTCTGAAACTTAACATGCACGTACTATTATAAAAAAGCCTCTCCAACATAGCTGAAGAGGCTTAATGATTATTTATTTATATCCTCTCCATTACAAAGCAATCATGATCATATTGCTATGACAACACTTCGCACAACAGATAACGATATTATTGTAAGTTTTTCTCACTGCCCAAAGATAATAAAGTATATAGAATTAGTAGATATTTTTTTACAAATTATTACTTGTCTCTGATGAAGTCTGAATCAGGCTGTTTTCACGGTCAATAATATTTTGAATACTGGTTTCAGATAGTATTTTTAAGGTTGCATCTCTAACATCTGTATATACGTCACGAATCCCGCAGGTAACTTCATCTTTACATTCAATGCATTTGTGATAAAAATTAAGACTGACACAAGGCACCATCGCAATAGGACCATCGGTAATCCGCATTACCTGAACCAAAAAAATCTCTTTGGGATCTTTACTTAAATTATATCCACCACCGGCACCCTTTTTACTGTATAACAACCCGGCATTACGCAGGTATAATAAGATCTGCTCCAAAAACTTCTTAGGTATCTGTTCTTCCTGTGAAATTCGGGAGATCTGCATGGGTGCCTTGCCATAGTTCTTACCAAGAACTACAAGTGCTTTAATTGCATATTTTGTTTTTTTCGAAAGCATGATAATGTATACAAAGAAACAGAAAATCCATTGGTTAAAAATACTTTCATCCTACAGAGTTCCAGTACTAAGATACAGGTTTAAAATAAGCTATCGATTGAAAACTCTATATTCGTTGAACTGAATAAGTGTATAATGGTACTGGAAGTAGCTGTTTTAAATATTAAATCCGGAAAAGAGAATGAATTTGAAGCCAGTTTCAGCGTTGCCCAGGAGATTATAAGTTCGATGCATGGCTACAAATGGCATCAGTTGCAGAAATGCCTGGAAACCAAAAGGCAATATATCCTGCTTGTACAATGGGCTTGTTTGGAGGATCATACTGTCGGATTCAGACAATCATCAGAGTACCAGAGGTGGAAAGATCTGCTTCACCATTATTAGGATCCTTTCCCTGTGGTTGAGCATTATGAAATGACCCATCAAAACCAGTGAATTTTACCTTGATCAATAGTTCATCAAATCCCCTTGCGCTCGTTTGCAACGAGCGATTAACCTGGTTTTGCGATTATATCGCTAATGACCATGATTCCAACCCTTGATACAAATATCAACGTGCCTCAAACCTCCCCTTTAAAAACTTTCCGGTATATGAATCTTCTTTTTTAATCAGATCTTCCGGCAAGCCTTCAAAAACCAGTGAGCCGCCTTTGTCGCCTCCTTCAGGACCAATATCAATGATCCAGTCTGCACATTTGATCACATCCATATTATGTTCAATAACCAGGATGGTATTTCCCTGATCTATTAATGCATTAAATGACTTTAAAAGTTTCTTGATATCATGAAAATGAAGGCCCGTGGTGGGCTCATCAAAAATAAACAGTGTTTTACTGCTGTTATTTCCTTTGATCAGGAAAGATGCAAGCTTGATACGCTGAGCTTCTCCACCTGATAGCGTATTTGACGACTGACCAAGATGAACATAACCCAGACCAACATCAACAAGCGGCTGAATCTTTGTTAATATTTTAGGCTGATCCTTGAAGAATTCCAGCGCTTCGTCAATGGTAAGATCAAGAACTTCATACACGTTCTTATCGTTATAAACCACATCCAGAACATGCTGTTTAAAGCGCCGCCCGTTACAGGCTTCACACTGCAGATAAATATCGGCCATGAACTGCATCTCGATTTTAACCTCACCCTCCCCCTGGCAGGCATCACATCTTCCTCCTTCTACGTTAAAAGAAAATGCAGCAGGCTTCAGTCCGGAAGCTTTAGCAGATGGCTGGGACGCGTACAAATTCCGGATTTCATCCCATGCTTTTACATAAGTTACCGGATTTGACCTGGATGAACGGCCAATAGGGTTCTGATCAACAATTTCAACCTGCTCAATTTTATTAAAATCTCCTTCAATACCATCATACGAACCCGTTTGTTCACCTGAATAATTGCCGATCACCTTCTGAACGGCAGGTTGTAGTATCCGTTTCACCAGCGAAGTTTTACCTGATCCGGAAACACCTGTTACACAGGTAAATACATTTAATGGAAACTTAACATCAATACTTTTGAGATTATTTTCTCTGGCGCCTTTTATTTCTACATAATCGCTCCATTTACGGCGCCTTTCAGGAATTTCAATCTTTTCAAGGCCGCTTAAATATTTTCCTGTCAGACTTTTCTTATCTTTTAGAATCTCTTCAAACGTTCCTGCAAAAACCAGGTTCCCCCCAGGTGTACCTGCTTCGGGGCCAATATCAATTAAATGATCTGCGGCATGCATAATCTCCTCCTCATGCTCCACCACAATCACAGTGTTGCCAACATCCCGTAAAGATTTTAACACCCCGATCAGCCGGTGGGTATCCCGGGGGTGTAGTCCAATACTGGGCTCATCCAGTACATATATGGATCCTACTAAAGAACTTCCCAATGAAGTTGCCAGATTGATACGCTGCGATTCACCACCTGAAAGCGTATTGGATAACCGGTTTAAGGTCAGATAGCCCAATCCTACATCATTTAAAAATTTGATCCGGTTGGTTATTTCTATCAGTAGTCGCTTAGCTATTTTT
The DNA here is from genome assembly GCA_036402155.1 of Sphingobacteriaceae bacterium. GTDB lineage: Bacteria > Bacteroidota > Bacteroidia > Sphingobacteriales > Sphingobacteriaceae > DASWTL01. The sequence continues at coordinate 6,908 of DASWTL010000393.1, forward strand.
TGTTCGTTATCCTTCAATTCAAGACCTTCAAAGAATGCAAAAGCCTTTTCCAGCGACAATAGAACGATATCAGTTATAGAGTGGCCTGCAATCTTTACATAAGATGCATCCTTCCTCAAACGGCTTCCCTTACATTCGGGGCAATTGGTTTTACCCCGGTACCGGGAAAGCATGACCCGATATTGTATTTTATATGTTTGAGATTCAATCTCTTTAAAGAATGCATTAAGACCACCGAAATATTTATTACCTGTCCATAAAATCTCTCGCTGCTGTTCTGAGAGTTGATTATATGGCCGGTGTATTGGAAAATCGAATTTCAACGCATTTTTAATCAGCTTTTCTAGCCACTCACGCATTTTTTCCCCACGCCACGGAGCAATTGCGCCATCATACACCGACTTGCTTTTATCAGGCACAACCAGGTCTTCATCAATACCGATAACTTTACCATAGCCCTCACACCTTTTGCACGCGCCATATGGATTATTGAAGCTGAAAAAATTCGGAGTGGGTTCTTCGAACCGCATTCCATCCAGCTCAAATCGGTCGCAGAAAGTATGTATTGTACCGTTCACTTCCACAAAGCAATCCCCCTTACCCTCAAAGTAAGCAGTCTGAATAGAATCAGCAATTCTGCTTAATGTTTCCTCAGCATTATCTACCGAAACACGATCAATAACAATCCTTAATTCTTCATCGTTATGCAGATGATCATCCCCGATTAATTTATTTTCAAGCAGGTCCTCAATTTTAGATACTTTATTCAGATAAGTAACTCGGTGAAAACCTTTCTGGAGTAATACAGCCAGCTCCTCTTTTACAGAACGATTGTTATGCGGATGGAGAGGGCACATTACAGTTACAGAAGTACCTTCTGGCAATCCTGAAACAAAATTTACAACATCAGTAACGTTATCTTTTTTTACGATTGTTCCGGAAACGGGAGAGTACGTTTTCCCGATCCTTGAAAACAAAAGCTTCAGATAATCATAAATTTCGGTTGATGTACCAACCGTTGAGCGTGGGTTACTGGTGATTACTTTTTGTTCGATAGCAATGGCCGGAGCTATACCTCTTATATAATCTACATCCGGTTTATTCATACGACCCATAAATTGACGTGCGTATGACGAAAGACTTTCTACATATCTGCGCTGCCCTTCTGCATATAAAGTATCAAAAGCTAATGATGATTTTCCGGATCCTGACATCCCTGTGACCACTACGAGCTTGTTTTTCGGAATTTCTACATCTATATTCTTTAAATTGTGAACCCGTGCTCCTTTAATTAAAATGTATTTTCCTATATCTTTTTCCGATTTTTTACTCATAGGTGAAACTTTCCCGACTTTAATGTCGTATATTGAAATACAATGCTAGCATAGTATTATTTTACAAAAATAAGTCTATGTTAGTATTAATAGAGAATTTTTAAAGTTTAAACTTTGAATTTGATAAAATTTTTGTTTAATTTGGGTATAACTGAAAGGCACACACCTAACTCAGCATACATCTTTAAAAAAATTAGGAGAAGATATTTGATAAAACTCTACTTAAATAACTGAGTATTAACAAAGGGGAATTTAAAGTGGGAAATCCTATGAAACTTCAATCACAGAGTGATCAGGATCTAATCCATTCATACATCGGCGGTAACGAGGCGAGTTTGGAAGAATTGATCAGAAGACATAAATCAAAGATTTATACATCTATTTACTTACTGGTCAAAGACCAGTATCTGGCCGAAGATATATTTCAGGATACTTTTATTAAGGTGATTAATACGTTAAAAGCCGGAAAGTATAATGAAGAAGGGAAATTTTTACCATGGGTAATGCGTATTGCGCATAACCTGGTTATCGATTTCTTCAGGAAAGAAAAACGTACGCCAGTGATAACCAATGTAGATGGGTTCGATATTTTCGATGTAATTAAAATTTACGATGAAAGTATGGAAGACCGCATTGTACGGGAACAGACTCATAAAGATCTGAAAGCAATGATTCAATTGTTGCCATCAGAACAGAAAGAGGTACTTATAATGCGTCATTACGGTGAGCTATCGTTTAAAGAAATTGCTGACATCACTGAAGTAAGCATTAATACAGCTCTGGGAAGAATGCGGTACGCATTAAATAACCTTCGTAAGATGATGCAATTGAAGGAAGTTAGTGTCAAAAATACAGGGTAAATTTGTGCAAAAAATTTTTCTGCACAGGTAAAATATTATTGCCGGCGTTGCGTTTTATCTGATATATAAACCAACCCAGCTTATGATAGAAACTTCTACTCCTGCATCCAGAAATCTTTGCGAAAAAGCAAAATCAGAAGGCATATGCGCTTCTGAAGACCTTACTGAAGAAGAGGAATCCTTTTACAATCAGCTTAAGCCAGAATTAAGCAGGATTGTGAAAACCCCATCTTCAAATATTATTGATAATATTATCAAATATTCTTTGGCGAAGAAATAAAAGTCATCCATCAGGGATGACTTTTATTATTTTACTGCTTTTATAGCTGTATCAAGATACGCTATCTTTGCGCATGCTTTTAAAAGAAAGGTATAAAGCCTTTGTTGAATATTTTACCGTTCATCAGCCGAATGCTGAAACAGAGCTTATTTATTCTAATCCATATGAGCTCCTGGTGGCGGTTATATTATCCGCTCAATGCACCGATAAACGGATAAACCAAATCACGCCGGCTTTATTTCATCGCTTTCCAGACCCCTATGCACTGGCCAGAGCTGACCGGGAAGAAATATTTGACTATATAAAAAGTGTAAGTTACCCGGGAAATAAATCAAAGCATTTACTTGGAATGGCAGACATGCTGGTGAATCAGTTTAATGGGGTTGTCCCGTCAGATGTTGACCAGCTTCAAAAACTGCCGGGAGTTGGACGAAAAACCGCGAACGTAATTGCATCTGTTGTTTATAACGCCCCGGCCATGGCTGTTGATACCCATGTGTTCAGGGTTGCGAACCGCCTGGGCTTGACTAATGGCAAAACTCCTCTAGCTGTAGAAAAACAACTGATAAAAAACCTGCCGTCAGAAAAAGTATATATAGCCCATCACTGGCTTATTTTACACGGACGGTATATCTGTATCGCGCGCAAGCCGAAATGCAGCATTTGCCCCTTAACATCATTCTGTAAATATTATGGACTTTTGCAAAAAGCGTCTAAAAAGGAAATAACAATAGTAGAGAATAAAAATACCACTGAAAAAGTTGCAAAGGTCATGGATAAAATCCAGGAAAAAAAATAAACAAATTTTTATATCTTACTTTGCAAAACCTTACTTTCAATATTATTTAAGTCAGTCAGAAGCTGATGGAATTACAGTTCCAGATTGATATTAATGAATGGTTTTAAAATGATAAAATTTTTAGCATTAATATAAACATAATTTTTATATTTGATTTTTATTACTAATAATATGAGCAATCCGGATAAATTAAAAGCCTTACAACTTACTCTTGACAAACTTGAAAAGTCATATGGAAAAGGCACGGTTATGAAACTTGGCGATAATGCTGTAGAGCCTATTGAATCAATCTCAACAGGGTCAATTGGCCTGGATATCGCCTTAGGAATTGGCGGAGTACCAAAAGGCCGGGTAATCGAAATCTATGGCCCTGAATCATCCGGTAAAACAACTTTAGCAACTCATATCATTGCTGAAGCGCAAAAGAAAGGTGGAATAGCTGCGTTTATAGACGCCGAGCATGCATTTGATAAATATTATGCAAAGAAATTAGGCGTTGACATTGAAAACCTTCTTATTTCGCAGCCTGATAATGGTGAACAGGCTTTGGAAATTGCTGATAATCTGATTCGATCAGGAGCAATTGACGTAATAGTTATTGACTCGGTTGCCGCACTTGTACCTAAAGGAGAAATTGAGGGTGAAATGGGTGATTCAAAAATGGGGTTGCAGGCCAGATTGATGTCGCAGGCATTGCGTAAACTCACCGGAACCATTTCAAAAACGGGATGCTGCTGTATTTTCATTAACCAGCTTCGCGATAAGATTGGTGTAATGTTCGGAAATCCGGAAACAACAACAGGTGGGAATGCATTGAAGTTTTATGCATCTGTCCGACTTGATATCCGCAGAATATCTCAAATAAAAGACACAGACGAAGTATCGGGTAACCGGGTAAAGGTTAAAATCGTTAAAAACAAAGTAGCGCCGCCTTTCCGTATAGCTGAATTTGATGTTATGTTTGGAGAAGGAATCTCAAAAGCCGGAGAGATTATTGATCTTGGTGTTGATTTTGACATTATTAAAAAAGCAGGCTCGTGGTTTAGCTATGGAGAAACCCGCTTAGGACAGGGACGCGATGCAGTAAAACAAATTCTTTTAGATAACCCTGATCTGATGGATGAACTCGAAGCTAAAATAAAAGAGACCGTAACGGGTGAAAAGCTGGAAGAAAAAATAAAATAACCGAAAAGTGATTTAAATATTGAAGCCTTGTCTGAAAAAGATAAGGCTTTTTTTATTGACCTTGAGTCATTTTGGAATAAACGGTCAAGGCTACGGCAACGGCAGCAATAACCAATAATCCCAGAATTATTAACCCGATGTAACCCTTCTGCTTATCCTGGCGCATTACCCAGATTAAAAATATCACCAGTGGCAAAGCAAAAATCCCAAAGAATATTAATCCGGTTGTACTCATCGTGTTTTTAAAATGCAAAGTTGCAAATTATTCTGTTAAATATCCTTTTCTTTTAGGTTGGAGTAGGGATTTAGTAATAGACATCGTATTAAATGTCTCTGTTTAGAATTGTTAAAACGGCATCCTTGCCATTGGAGCTACATCCTGTCCTACAAAATCATTATTTAAATATTTGTAATAACCGGCTATAGCAATCATTGCAGCATTGTCTGTGCAATATTCGAACTTTGGAATAAAGATCTTCCAGTTATATTGCTCACCTGCTTCTGTAAAAAGTTTTCTTAATCCCGAATTTGCAGAAACACCGCCGGCTAATGCAATTTGGTTTATTCCATATTCCTTAGCGGCCTTTTTTACTTTTGCAAGCAAAATGGTAATGATACGCTGCTGAACTGATGCGCAAATATCGTTCATGTTCTCTGTCAGAAAGTCGGCATTCTCCCTTACCCGATCACGCACGAAATATAAAATCGATGTTTTCAGACCACTAAAACTAAAGTCCAACCCGGGTATTTGTGGTTCCGGAAATTTAAAAGCGTTGCTATTACCCAATTGAGCGAATTTATCAATCAACGGACCTCCCGGATAGGGGAGCCCTAATATTTTTGCTGTCTTGTCGAACGCTTCTCCAGCAGCATCATCAA
>DASWTL010000394.1:0-8960 GCA_036402155.1 Sphingobacteriaceae bacterium
TGGGACGAATATATGTATACTTTATACCTATGCCTGCAGTTGTATTTGGTGTACTTTACCTGGTGTACAGCGCCTATGAAGCGAAACGTTCAGGAGGTAGTGTAAATCACGATGCGCACTTCTATGGCGCACTAACCGGTATCCTGATAACCATCATTTTTTATCCGGAGGTTGTGGGTTATTTTATCCGTCAGTTAACCGGTAGTATCTGATTCCAGGGGCAGATCTATAGTTTCGGGCAAAATAAAATGTTCGTTTTCATCTAAAATGAAACTGATGGGTTTCTCCGGATTCTTAATGATCTCAAATAAGCTGAATCCCCATGGTTTCCAGAAATTTTCTAAAACCTGACCATAGGTTTTATTCTGCCACAGGTCAAACGGGGGCGTGTTGCTGATCCCGCGTAATGGCATAGGCTCAATACATAGTGCATCAGGTGTAGGAAGTATAGTATACTCCGGAAGTCTGTTGAACAGATAGGCGGAATAAAAAAACCTCGCGCAAAGTTCTTCAAACTGGATTGGATGAAGTTTACTGTTATCTATTTTTTCCAGAAATTCTCTGTGATAAATCGAATTAGTGCCATTATCCTGTAAACAGGCAATTATTCCAAAATCTTTTAGTTTTATTGAGAAAACAAGGGTATTGATTTCATCCCGGTAGGTAAATGTTTCCGGGGCGTTATTTACCTCGAAAACCTGAATACTCCAGGGGGAAGGCCCGTCAAATTCAACTTTGTGGATCAGTGACTGAAGCATAAGATGCAAATTGCCAAATTTATGCTGCAGGGATTGTGAAAAATTAAAAGGTTCTCCGATAGCAAGTTGCTGCTTAATCCCGATTTTAATTTCATTATATAAAATGCCGTAAATGATTTTACCGATCCATTGGAATAGATGTAATTTATCCAATTCATTTACAGCCTGATATCCCTTTAAAAATGCATTTTCTATTTCTTTTTCCAGAGGCTCTATCGCCGTGTTGTAAACGTTCGTGGCGCAGGGAACGGTTAAATTTTTATAACTTGTCAATGATTCATCCAATAACTTAAAGGGCTTATCTTCAAGATCAAATTGAGTCATCATCCATCTGGGGAAGACAGGGATCACTTCCTCAGTAGAGGTTAGTTTTTGTCCGGATAGAAAGCAGGTATCGGGTGCGAAATCGAATTTATCGAATGGGTTGTAAAAGGATTGTGCCATTGCTGCAAAGGTAATATTAACAAGGCTTTTATTGATAATGCTTTCTTATTTCAGTTGAAATTCTTCTTGTAAGTTCCTGGTTAGACAGCGCCAGTAGAAATTCTTCTTCGGTAGGTTCCATATTAAATGCGCCCGCAGAAATTAGTCGTGGATCGAGAGCCCGGATATCTCCCTGAATGTTGCTGGTAGATATATTATTGTATTGATAGTTTGGGGAAAATGATCGTTCAAATACTACCGGAGGAGTACTGGCTTTAAAAGTTATCCGCGCAATAAACCTGGCGCTGGATCTGATTTGGGTTTGTGTAATATCTACTGAAGCGCTTACCGTTTCATATACAGGCTTCCCTGCACTGTTAGTTCCGGTTTGAATATTACGTCTGAAAACCTGTCTTGACGTTCGTTCGTCTTTTGGCCACAGGATAAAATTATCAATAGTTATATCCACCACTATTTCAGGAGTTTCATTTTCATCTGCTAAGGTGAGATAGACGCTTTGAAAGCCTCTTAATTCATCCAGAAGCCTGAAACGGTAAATGTCCAAGTTTACAAAGGCAATTCTGCTGTTGTTATCAGATTTTATATTAATTTCAACTGGAACCTCCTGCTTACTGGCATTACTGTTTTTTCGGGTCCCGCATGCAGATAAAATTATAAATACGACAACAATTGTAGCTATATTATATAAAATCCGTTGCATGATCATTTTTAATTAACAACATTTGTTTTGGATATAAGTTTATTTTCGAATTACCTGTTGATCATTACTTTATATGAAATTAGAATATTCTCCTTTTGAGTTAGAATTAAAATATCCTTTTACAATTTCTGGATTCTCGCGTACCTCAACGCCTGTTATGCTGGTAAAACTCCAGTCAGATGGCTATACAGGTAATGGAGAGGCTTCTATGGTTCCGTACATGGGAGAGAATCTGGAAACTGCAGTTGCATTTCTAAAAAAGGCAGATCTTTCCCGGATAAAATACCCTTTTGATTATGATGAAATTTTATCATACCTGGATAGTTTATCAACTGGTGATTTGAATATTAAAGCAGCTATTGATATCGCGTTGCATGACCTTCAGGGAAAGATTGAAGGACGGCCATGTTTTGAGATATTTAAAGCTGATCCCAGTAACATGCCGGTAACAGCGATAACCATAGGTATCGATACTCCTGATATTGTGATCAGGAAAGTGAAGGAGGCGGATGTTGCGCATGTTTTAAAGGTAAAGCTGGGAAGTAATAACGATAAAGAACTTATTAATACCATAAGGTTAATAAGTGATAAGCCATTATATGTTGATGCAAACCAGGGGTGGAAGGATCGTGAACAGGCCTTAGACTTAGTGTACTGGTTACACGAACAGGGTGTACAGCTGATAGAGCAGCCCATGGCAAAAAGTGACCTTGATGGTAATGCATGGATTACCGAGCGAAGTCCCATTCCAATAATTGCGGATGAGTCAGTTCAGCGGTTAAAAGATGTAGAGCAACTTAAAGGGGCGTACCATGGGATAAACATGAAGCTGATGAAGTGCGGCGGTATGCATGAGGGACATCAAATGATTGTAAAAGCGCGTGAACTGGGTATGAAAATATTGGTGGGATGTATGAGTGAAACCAGTTGCGCTACGCTCGCAGGCGCGGCTCTGGCACCATTATGTGATTGGGCAGATCTGGATGGACCATTTCTTACCAAAAATAATCCATACAAAACGCCTGAATTTAAGGATGGTAAATGGATTTTATCAGATTTGCCAGGGTTAGGGCTATCCTGAAAAGAAACTGCTATCCTTTCTTCCGGGTAAGTTCCCTGACACTTTTTACCAGTTTGATCTTTAAAAAGATAAGCATGGCAAGAATCACTACAGCTCCGGCAACCAATCCATAATGATTATTTCGGAATGACCATATTGCACTTAGTACAACCGTAATAATGGCAATGTTTAATAATATATTAAAAAGGATCTTTTTAGCCATTAGTAAACCGGCATATCTGGATCTATTTCTGCTGCCCAGGCAATAATTCCGCCTTTCAGGTTATATAGATTGGTATATCCAAACTGATTTTCAAGCTGCATAATAGCTGCTGCACTCCGGGCTCCGCTACGGCACTGAATAATTACCGGTTTATCCTTGCTTATTTTATCTGCTTCAATTAAGACACCCGCCAGAGGAATGTTTTCGCCCCCGATATTAGAAACCTCATACTCAAAAGGCTCTCGTACATCTATGATCTGAAAATCTTCGTTATTGTCGATTTTCGCTTTTAATTCTTCAACAGTAATCTCTTTCATAATAATATATGTTAATCAAAGATACAGGTTTTAAACAAAAGTGAGCTGAATTTCTTCTATTGTAACTAAGGCTCTAAATATTTATCTTATTAATAACAATCTAAATTAACTACTCGTTTTATGAGGGATTAAAATTATTTTTTTGATTTTTAAACTTAATGAAGAAGATCACCGATTTTTTCTGGTTTTGCTCTGGTTCTCATGTGGATACCTTAAAGCGATATCCAACAGAACATAATAAATATGTAGGAATAGGCGCCACCATATTTTTTACTGCGTTATTTGCCGCCCTTTCTGGCGGATATGCCATGTACTTCGTTTTCTCAGGCGGGTCTTTCGCTTTGTTTTTTGCAATTGTTTTTGGAATAATATGGGGTCTGGCCATTTTTAATATGGACCGCTATATTGTTTCGAGTATCAGCAAGAGCGGAACTTCCGGTCAGCAGATACTGCAGGCTACCCCGCGTATTATTCTGGCAATTATCATTGGAATTGTTATCTCACGCCCTCTTGAACTTAAATTATTTGATAAGGAGATCCGTCAGAAGCTTAAAACCAGTTACCTGAATGGTCAAAGATCCAAAATCGATACACTGAACAAAACGTTTAACCTAAAGTATAGTGCCGAACTGGGAAAAATAGACGAGCTGAAAGCAGAAAGAGATTCATTAACTAACGATATTAACCGGTCACGATTTGTATTAAACCAGGAGATATTTGGAGATAAAACCAATCAAACTTCAGGTATGCTGGGTTATGGTACGTATGCCAAGCAGAAAGAATCACTGGTTTTACAAAAGGAGCAGCGTTTGAATGAGATCAGGGGACATATTACAGATCTGGAAAATTTTATAAACCGCCGTAAAGATATTGATGGATTAGCGGAGCAGCGTATGTTTAGCGCCAAGCAATTAGATAGTCTGGCAAACGTGGCGGGTTTTGCCGACCGGAACTGGGCTTTGGGGCAATTAACATTTAAAGAGGATGGCACCCGCGACCTGGATACCTATCTGGCAATTTCTTTCATCGGGTTCTTATTTATTCTTTTCGAATGTCTCCCTGTTTTTGTGAAATTAATGAGTAACAAAGGTCCTTATGATTTTGCACTTCAAAATGTGGAAGAATCGGTTATACATCAATCATACAAAGAAAAAGATTATGATATTGTAGTTACCGACGGTGTTCAGGATACTAAAGTTGAAACCGAAATTGAAAAACGCAAACATGTGATAAAAGTTAGCTCCGATCGCGAGATTAAGAATTTGAGTCTCGACTAATATTGATGTAATATTATTGCAGGAATCAGTATAATTACAGATAGATCATCATTAAATAAAATTTGGTTTGAAAAAATACTTTCCGTTAGTCTTGTTGTGTATGTTTAGTTTGGCCGCATTAGCCCAAACAAGCACAATAAAGTACTCTGTTTCTTTTCCCAATGCTGTTCATCATGAAGCCAATATAGCTTTAAACATTTCCAAAGCACCTGCTGGTCCTTTAAGAGTTCGTGTTAGCCGTTCATCACCAGGCAGATACGCAACCCATGAATTTGGAAAAAATATTTATGATGTCCATGCTTTTGATAAAACTGGTAAAATGATAGAGATAAACCAGGTTATGGGTGATGTTTATGAGATTCCGAAGCATAATGGCGATCTAAAGATTACTTATACCGTTTTCGGAAACTGGACTGATGGTACCTACCTGGGAATTGATGAAACGCATGCGCACATGAATATGCCGGCTACATTTATGTGGGTGAAGGGTTTAGAGCATCAGCCCATTGAAATTACGTTTAATGACCTGAATAAATATGGATGGAAAATAGCTACACAATTGAAGCCGGGATCCGATCAAAATGTGTTTACTGCTCCAAACCTGCAATATTTTATGGATAGCCCGGTTGAGCTTTCTGCTTGTAAACAGGTAAGCTGGACTGATGAAAATCCCGGCGGACTAAAACAAACCATTAAGTTTTCCGTGCATTCAGATGATAGCCAATTGGTGGTTGATAACTATGGTAAAATGGCTCAGGGAACAGTTGCTGAAGCAAAAGCAGTTTTTGGTGAACTTCCGCGATTTGATTACGGCTCATACATCTTTTTAAATGATGTACATCCTGAAAATGGCGGCGACGGAATGGAACATCGAAATTCTACGGTCATTGTTGAGCGTACACCTAAGGTAGAAGGTTTTGAAAATGACCTTTTGAGCACAATTTCCCATGAATTCTTTCATGCCTGGAATGTTGAACGAATCAGGCCAAGGTCTTTAGAGCCATTCAATTTTGAGCAGGCAAACATGAGTGAAGCACTGTGGTTTGCAGAAGGCTTTACTCAATATTACGGTGAATTAATTTTAAAGCGCGCAGGCTACAGAACATTGACTGATTATTGTAATACCTTAACACGTTTGGTTAATAGTGTTTTAAATTCTCCGGGAGCTAAAAGTTATTCGGCCATTCGTATGAGCAGGCATGCGGTTTTTACAGATGCAGGCATTTCTGTTGATCAAAATAATAATGTAAATTCTATCACGTCTTATTATCAGTATGGCGCAATTATAGCGCTTGCTCTGGATCTTCGCTTGCGGTCAGAGTTCAATCTTACCCTTGATGACTATATGCGGGCTGTATGGAAAGCGCATGGTAAAACTGAAAAACCGTATACACTTCCGGATCTTCAAAAGATTCTTTCAACATTAACTAACAATACTTTTGCCGGTAAGTTCTTTCAGCAATACATCTACGGTACAGAGAAAAATAATTATGAAAAACTCCTGTCGTATGCAGGTCTTGTTTTGCGAAAAGCTGCTCCGGGGAAGGCTTCTTTGGGTGTTTTAAGACTGTTACCCGCGAATGGTAATGTAAGGGTGGCTGCGAATACAATAAAAGGAAGCCCTGCTTATCAGGCTGGTTTAGATAACGGCGATTATTTGAAAAAAATTAATGAAGATGAGCTTAAAAGTCCTGACGATCTAACTACTTTATTAACCAAATATAAACCCGGCGAAGAGGTTACTTTAACGTTTGTCCATCGGGGTATAGTTAAAAATTCTAAAATAGTCTTGCAGGAAGATACATTACTTGAAGTGATCCCCTCAGAAGTTGCAGGCACTAAGATTAATTCTGAAATGCAGTCGTTTAGAGATAAATGGTTATCCTCAAGAGTTCAGGAATGAAGAGATTAATGCTCGCCGTATTTGGCACATTAATAATATATGCATGTGCCACACAACGTGAAGTAAAGCTCAATGAGCTTTCTGATGTAGAGCGGATCATAAAAAATCTTTCTGCAGATGAAATGCAGGGTCGTGCAACGTTTAGTCCGGGAATTGAAAAGGCAGCGGCTTTTATTGAAAACGAGTTTAAGCAGATCGGCTTGAAGTCATTAAGTAACGAAAGTAGTTTCAGACAGCAATTCACCATGCGGGTTATTAAGCCCGGTAGTCAAACGGTTATTTTAAATGACAGTCCGGTTGATCCCGAAAATATTATTGTATTATCAGACCGGGCAAAAATTAATTGGGCGGCAAATGATGCAAAAATAATTCAGATAAAACCTGGTGAAACTTTTTTTGACCGGTATCGCAGAATACTCCAGACAGAGATAAACGCGTTGGTTTTAGTTGACGAACAATATGCCGATGCTTTCAAAAGGTTAAGGGAGAATAGCAGGCTACAGCGTATTGCCGGAGACCGCGATGAAACTACCGCCATAGTTTTTGTTCTTACAGATGAAGAGAGCTTATCATCGTACTCCATCAGTGCCACAAATTTTATTGAGGATGCGCCGCTTTTTAATATTGCCGGAATTCTAAAGGGTAAAACAAAACCTGATGAATATGTTATTTTCTCTGCGCATTATGATCATATGGGAATTTTAAAACCAGTTGCAGGAGATTCAATTGCAAATGGCGCCGATGACGATGCATCAGGAATAACAGCTGTGATCACCTTGGCTAAACATTTTAAAAAATTGAATAATAATGAGCGCAGCTTAATTTTTGTAGCTTTCACAGCTGAGGAGATCGGTGGCTTTGGTTCTAAATATTTTTCAGAACGGCTTAATCCTGATCAGGTAGTGGCAATGTTCAATATTGAAATGATTGGCAAGGACTCTAAATTTGGCCCTAATACAGCATTTATTACAGGATATGACCGTTCAGATTTTGGTTCTATCCTTCAACAGAATCTTGAAGGATCAGCATTTAAATTTTATCCGGATCCATATCCCGAACAGGATCTTTTTTATCGCAGTGATAATGCTACCCTTGCAGCTTTAGGTGTACCTGCACATACTATCTCAACAGACCAGATAGATAATGATAAATTATATCATACGGTTGATGATGAGTTTGAAAGTCTGAATATGGAGAATATTTATGCTACCATCCAGGCAATAGCATTAAGCTCAAGAAGTATTGTAAGTGGTACAGATACACCCAGGCGGATCCCACGAACACAATTGTACGGTAAATAATGCCTGTACTACAGATTTTTCCTCATCACATAATCGTTAAGGAAGTATTTGTGATATGGAATATCCACCTCTTCATAGATCTTGAAACCAAGTTTTTTATAAAAACTGAATGCCGGATTACTGCGGTTAACATTTAGCTCAAGAATTTTTCCTCCGTTATTCACTGCCAATGACGTTATAAACCCAATAAGTTTTTTGCCGGTGCCCTTGCCCTGCTCAGATGGAAGTAAATAGATCTTATGGATTTTAAATACCATTAATTCCTTGTCGGTAAGGGAATATCCCGCAAAACCAGTTGCCTTACCTTCGGTTTCGGTGATAAGGAAGTTTACTCCTGAGTTCATCTGCATCACAAGTTCGTTTTTCGAATACATTTCTTCAAGCATCAGGCTGATCTGATCTGCAGGGAGAATATCGCGGTAGGTTGGCCACCAGATATCATGCGCGAGTTTCCGGATTAGTGATATATCGTTTTCTGTTGCTTCCCGGATGCTCATCATTAAAGATCTTCAGCAATAAAAATAACGGGCTGCTCAAAGATCAGGGTATAAAACCCATCCCTTTCTGTTTCAAAAACAGCAGGTTCTATATGTTTTAAATTTGCAGTTTGCAACTCCGTAACCTCTTGCAATAGTTCTACCTTTTCCCCGGCCGGCTTCCATTTGCTAAATCCCGGTTTAACAGGAAAGATCTTTTTATCTCCATTATAAATAACCAGATCTATAAAATCGGTGAATAAAGCGTAATCCTTGGTGTGGAATTCGTTTGTGATAATATTTACTGCCGGATATTCTTCTGATATGAGAAATTTTAAGGCGTCTTCCAGCTGATCAGGTCCTGTATTGATAACCTGGGTGTTTGATTGAATTTCAACATGGTTATCACCCTCAGTTGTAAGAACTCCGTCTATTTTTATGCCTATCGAATCTGTAATCTCATATAATTTATCACTCACAATTACCGAAGGACTCCATTCC
>DASWTL010000395.1:0-1710 GCA_036402155.1 Sphingobacteriaceae bacterium
AAGCTGCGAAAATATTTCCTTCCATATCAGCACCTGGTTCTTCGATTTATCGAGCACCTGCCGCAGTTTCATATTTGCATAATTGCTGTACAGCAGTTTCTTTTCTTTTTCGCTCCAACGCCCTTCTTCGATACACATTACGGGAATATACTGGTCCCTGCCGGTAGGCTCCAGCAGTGTGTCTTTGGTGATCATTCTGTCCTGCCGGCCGCCGGTAAATGTGTGTCCGGATGCGACGAAGATGGTCTGGTCGGATTTATTATGAATCTTCAGCCAGTGTACGTTTTCTGTGGATGCGGAGCCTCTTTCGCTGATGGTGGCCGACCCGTTCTGTATCGCCTTGCTTAGTGAGATCATCCGCGGCGATACTCCACCCGGGCCTTTCATCCTGATGGGCACCAGTTGCAGGGATTTATACTCCCACGCGCTGTCATAATCCACCCATACGGTCTCGTAAATGAGCTGAGCCGTTACCACCTGGCAAACAAAAACCAATATCGCCGTTACAAGTATTTTCACCTGTTAAATAAACGAAATATTAAGAATACAAAGGCTGAAGCAGTTGTGGGAGACTTAAATTTGTTGAGAAACTGTTTAAAAAAGAAGACGGGCGCAAAGGCCCGTCCTACTATTAAAAAAGAGTGATAATTAATTGTCGCTTATCCCCTGCTACCGCCTCCGCATTGTATAGAATTCTTCATAACTAAATGCTTTATTTCCTTACAAATATAAGTCGAAATCCCTTCTCAGGCAATAAGGTTTTGCTATAGTTTCTCACATACCTGTTTGGGGGATATACATTAAGATCAAATATCTCAAGGCCTATTGGCACAAACAAAGCTTCTACATTCGGTGAGGTAGTTACATCAACTCGTAAATGATTGATTATGCGTTCACTATAAAACTCATACCGGTTGTCCAGATCAAGCTTCCATTTCAATTTTATCACTGAGCAGGTCTGGTATTCTGTCGACCCGGAAAGGGACAGCCAATGTTTAGTTCTAACGTCATTAGGATTTGAAGGTTCTTGTTTGTCTTCAATTAGTTGAATTATTTGGTTATCAACAAGCATTTGTTCTATCTCGATTTTCGAAACATTGTCGTCAGCCCCTGACTTTATAATGTTGTAGTCGATATCCAATTTAAAAGGGTCGGTGGATGGCCGGATGATTTTGACCTCCGATCTTTCTTCAATAGTCAAAAAGCCATCTTCATCAAGATTAACCATTAAGGTGATGAAATAGTGCGCATAAAAATGACTGATTTTACTGTTATGGAACAAAAGGCCGGAAAGTTTCTGGTCAACCGATTCGAGAATATTAGCCGGTAATTCGCTTTTGAATACAGCATGAGTAACCCGTTTCCACAGCTGAATTTTTCCGCTCTCTTCAAGCCGCTGAATATATGCATCCTCATAAAAAGATTTGGATACTGCATTTTCAAGTTTACGATCAAATTCGCCTGAATTTATAACGGCTTCCAACTCGTTTTTGAAAAAATCCATAAACTGGAACCATTTTAAAACAGCGAAGAAAATACCAGACCCAAGGATCGTAAGTCCTATTCCGAATAACTCTTTGAAGCCGTTTATGTGTGCATTGAATATATCTTTGATAAGATACTTAAAAACGAAATAGAGCACTACGATAAAAATTCCCGTCAGCAAAGTGGCAGGCATTGAGTATTCTTTCAGTTTTTGCGTGATGGGAA
>DASWTL010000396.1:0-5045 GCA_036402155.1 Sphingobacteriaceae bacterium
ATGGACGTTAAATAACTTATCCTCATAATTTAACTTTACATGCGAAAAGTGGGAGGATAATATCCTGTTAAAAGCACGCAAATCATCTTCAGAAACATCTTTTTTTAGGCTGACTGAATGAAATATCCTGTATAATAATTCACGGAGGTTGATGGCATGGTTAAAGAACTCCTGACCTTTCTCAATATCGGAATTTGCATGATCCTCCAGCTTTTTCGCCTCCTTCGGGGATATGACTTCCAGCTTTTTCGCCCAGGAAATAAGATCCAGGATATGAAACAGATAATCTCTTAGCGGAACTTCATTCCGTCCATGAACTGTGTTGATAAAGTTCATGCACAAGGTTCCACCAAAAATATGGATGCTATCAATTTCAGGATTTTTTACCATCTATTTTGATTTTGTTGGTAAGAATTATAATTTTACCATCATTAATTATTTTACTGGTAAAAATACAATTTTTTACGGAAATTAATTATGATACAAGTCATAGTATGGCTTTGGGTAAGTGAATTTAACAGAAAGGAGACATTATGCAGGTAGAAGTATTTAGAACAAACGTTAATTTATCAAAAGATGCTTCAAAGATTGTTAAAGCATTGAATTCCAGATACCCGGATTCTAAAATTAATTTCGACCTGGACGATTGTGATAAGATTTTACGAATTGAAGCAGATCAGGATTCGATTAGCTGTGTAAGTGAAATTGTTGCGGAACATGGTTTTGAATGTGAGTTGCTGAAAGATTAAGATGAATAGAAAGTTGAATTTATACATAGCAATGAGTATTGACGGGTATATTGCTAAAGCAAATGATAATATCGACTTTTTATCTATCGTGGAAACACCTGGTGAAGATTTTGGCTATGCAGATTTTCTTGCAAATATTGATACGGTTATCTGGGGACGTAAAACTTTTGATAAGGTGCTTTCCTTTGGGAAAGGTGTGCCTCACAAAGACAAGGAGGTTTACGTAATATCTAAAAGCCGTTCCGGCAAGCAGGAACATGCTGTTTATCACAATAATGTTATTCAACTGGTCCGCAGAATAAAGCAACAGAAAGGCAGCGACATCTATTGTGATGGTGGGGGCTAAATCGTTTATGAACTACTTAAATACGGCATGTTCGATAGGATGATTATATCCATCATTCCGCATCTATTAGGAGAAGGTATCCGGTTGTTTAAAGATGGCAGACCTGAGCAGGGCATGAAGTTCAAGAGAAGCGTGTCTTATCCTTCGGGACTTGTACAATTATGGTATGACTTAGAAGTAAAGGAAAATGAAAACCCTGTTTGATTCAGAAACAGTAACTGATATAGTTGACAGGATTGACCGGTTAACACCACTGTCAAAACCCGGATGGGGTAAGATGGACGTCGCTCAAATGCTGGCACACTGTTCGGCAGTTTTATATACTGCAACAGGTATTACCAAACCAAAACAGCATTGGATGGGTATACTGTTGGGTAGGTTTTGGAAGCCCGTTTACTATAATGAGACGCAGTTTGACCATAACAGTCCTACACATAGCACCTGGATAATAACTGATGAGAGGGATTTTGATACTGAAAAAAACGGGCTTATAGAAAATATTAAAAGGTTTCAGAAAAATGGGATGCAAAAGGTCACTACACATTCGCATCCGTTTTTTGGGAAGCTAACGCCAGCACAATGGGGAATTGGAATGTTTAAACATCTGGATCATCATTTAAGGCAGTTTAAAGTATGATGTTCCAAAGTCCCGGGACTTATTTTAGGGTCAATATTTACCGTATTTGAAAAAATGTCAATACAACGGAAATATGGTGGTGCTCTTTACTTCTGATATTGCAAAAAAACTATGGATATGAGCTACGCTTTTCATTGTAGATAATTTTTGCTGATAAAACTCATTATAGCTTTCGATGTCCCTGGTGATGATTTTCAGAATATAATCGAACCCGCCGGAAACAATACTGCATTCAACCACTTCAGGATATTTCAAAATGCTTTCCTCAAATGCAGAAAAATTATTTTTAGTCTGTTTGTTCAGGGTGATGTTGCAATATACCAATAAGTAGTTGCCAATCTTTTTCCGGTTTATCAGGGTTACATACTTATCTATAACGCCATCATTCTCCATACGTTTAATGCGTTCATGTACCGGAGTAACAGATAGATTCACTCGCCGGGCTATTTCCTTAAATGTCAACTGGGCATTTTCCTGTAATACATGTAAGATCTTCAGATCCGTTTTATCTATCATAAAAGCAATAAGTAAAATGTACTACAATTTATGAATAGATAACAGAAATATGCAATTTTTTTCTAAATAATGATCAAAAACTATGTAAATATTCTTATTTTTTTAGATTAACCTGTAAATGTATTCTTCGGCAATATCTTTGATTAACTTATGAAAATGAAACGATCATGAAAGTAGGAATCCCTAAAGAGATAAAAAATAATGAGAACCGGGTAGCAGTCACCCCGGCAGGAGTGGATGCGCTGGTAAAAGCCGGACACCAGGTATATGTCCAAACCGCTGCAGGCATTGGAAGCGGTTTTTCGGATGATGATTTTATTTCATCAGGCGCAGTAATTTTACCTTCCATTGAGGCGGTTTATGGTGAAGCGGATATGATTTTTAAGGTGAAGGAGCCAATAGCGGCTGAGTATGGTCTTATCAGGGAGGGGCAGGTACTATTCACTTATTTTCATTTTGCATCGTCGGAAGAACTGACCATGGCGATGATTAAATCAAAGTCAATCTGTATTGCTTATGAGACAGTAGAATCACCAGATAGAAGTCTTCCTTTATTAATTCCTATGTCTGAAGTGGCGGGAAGGATGTCTGTTCAGCAGGGAGCCAAATACCTTGAAGAGCCTTATGGTGGTCGTGGTATTTTATTAGGCGGGGTACCGGGAACCCCTCCGGGTAATGTTTTAATATTAGGCGGAGGTGTAGTGGGTACACAGGCGGCAAAAATGGCTGCCGGATTAGGAGCCTCGGTCACTATTATGGATATCAGTCTGCCTCGTTTGCGTCATCTGGCCGATATTATGCCGGCCAATGTGAATACACTGGTTTCAAACCGGTATAATATTGAAGAAGCAATAAAAACTGCCGATCTGATTATTGGCGCCGTGCTAATACCGGGAGCAAAGGCTCCCAAAATAATTACGCGTGATATGCTTAAATTGATGAAAAAAGGTACAGTATTGGTAGATGTGGCAGTAGATCAGGGTGGTTGTTTTGAAACCAGTAAGCCTACAACGCATGCAGATCCAATCTTTATCATCGATGGAATTGTTCATTATTGTGTCGCTAATATGCCCGGAGCTTTATCATATACATCAACTCTGGCATTAACCAACGCCACATTACCTTATGCGCTGCAACTTGCAAATAAAGGTTGGGAAAAAGCATGTTCTGAGAATCAGGAGCTTAAAAAAGGCCTGAATATTATCAACGGAAGTGTTGTTCACAAGGGTACTGCTGATGCATGGAAGCTGCCTCTGGAAAATTACTGGGAACCTTCTGCAATAGTGTAATATTAACGTTTTATGGTCCCTTTACCCGTTCAGGTTCAGGGAGTTCTTTTCCTGTTTTCAGGCTTAACAGCAACACACCGGCAACTACCAGAACAGTTCCGGCTATCTGTTCTATAAACATGTGCTCACCTAAAAAGTAATGTGCCTGCACAATAGTAGATACAGGACCAATGCTGGAAATAATAGCAACATTGTTTGACCCGATCTTCTTTAATGCAGTCGATAGCATAAATGTTGGAATTACCGTTGCTACAATGGCCAGTAAAATACCATACAGCCACAATCCTTCGCTATGTAAAAGTATTTTGAATTCACCATCCAACAAAAAGTGTACGAATATTCCTGCTGTGGCGGCGAGCATAGCATAGGCCGTAAACTTGGTGGCTCCAATTTGGGCAATCATTCTTCCACTGCCTACAATGTAGATAGAATAGGTGATTGAACACAAAAAGATCAGGAAACTGCCCCAGAAAAACTTCGGGTTAGAAGTATCAACTTGCAGTTCGCCGAAATAGGCTATTCCAATGCCCGAATAGGTGAGCAGCAACGCCAGTGATTGATTCCGATTGATCCGTTGTTTAAATACCAAGGCATTGATAAACACTACGAATGTGGGATATAAGAACAAGATTAGCCGTTCCAATCCTGCAGAAATATATTGCAATCCCACAAAATCAAACAGACTGCTTAGATAATATCCGCAAACTCCCAGAAGAACCAGATAGAACCATTGCTTGCCGGTCATCTTCACATTTCCCGTTTTATTGCTGATAACAAATGCGGCAACCAGGTAAAAGGGTAACGAAAAGATCATGCGCAGGGTAAGTAATGAAAGGGCATCAACCTTAATTTCAGCAAATGCCATTTTAACCATGATTGCCTTGGTTGAAAACAGAATAGCACCCACAAAAGCAATCAGAAATCCGATTAAAGTTAGAGGCTGTTTCGGTTTGTTCATGAATGGGTTATCTGCCGGGCGGAATAAGGGCAAATTTAAATTTCTTTTGCGGAACGGTGTACTGTTTTCCCGGTTTGGAAGGCAGGTATTTCTAAATGTGTATATAATCGCACCGGTGACGTATATTTAATGAAGAAATATCTCACAAAATATCTTTTTTCATTTCTTCAAACTGTTCCCGGGTGATTTCTCCTTTAGCATATCTTCTCTTCAAAATCTCCATAGGCGTTTCACGAACCGGTCGGTTAGATTGTGAATCATTCTTGATTAAGAGAAATATAAGAAATAAAATGATAATAGGAATGAACCACATTCCCCAGCCCATTTCTTCATTATATCCATGAATCATTTTAAAATATTGAATGATGTAATTTAGCTGAAACGCATTGATTATTTACTGATTTTGGTCAGTATACGATAGAATGTGATGAACACAATAGCGTCTCGTTTTACAGTGCCTGGGTTGTGATTGTTTGATTCAAACGCGCTAGGAGGATATTATGAAAAGTGTATAGTATTTTGACTCCCTTTTTTATTGTATATTTCATTT
>DASWTL010000397.1:0-5778 GCA_036402155.1 Sphingobacteriaceae bacterium
TAAATTATAGCAAGATTTTGAAGATGCCCGTATTTGGAATAATTCAACTTTGTACAGCGAAAAGACAACTAAATAACAAGACTGTTAAATAACATCTATGGCAAAAGCAGTTAAATTATCAGACACAGAACAGGTATCAGCACTGATCAAAAAACTTGACCCCCAGATAGCTAAAACCGTAGAATTAATCAGGCAGATCATCCTTAAAACAGATAAAGAGATAGCCGAACAAATAAAATGGAATAGTCCAAGTTTTTATTATACTGGAGAAATGAAGCCATTTGACCCCAAAGAATACAAAAGGGATATCGCGGTACTTAATCTTCACCGGGGAAGGATATTGCTTGTGTTGCCTTCCGGGGCAAAGGTGGATGATGGTTCTGGCTTCCTGGAAGGCGACTATAAAGACGGCAGGCGTATGATAACTTTCAAGGACGAAGCCGATGTAAAGAGCAAAGAAAAGCGGCTTCAGAAAATAATAAAAGAATGGATAAAGCTTGTTGACAAATAAACTTTAACCTTATTGCACATTCAGTTTACTTTTATTCACATTCTCAATTTCAATAGTTCGTTCAATAATTGAAGTAACCTTGTTAGTTAAGACTGGCACGGTAGTCTCGCTTATAACCAGTTCATGTAATACCGCTCTCTGAATCCATCCAGAAGTAAAACTTTTATAAATATCTCCCCAATAATGTGATGTCCCTTTTGTAGTCACCTCCATACTTGGAGTGGCTTTCACAATCATAAAGAAATCGCTTTCGCCTGAGTCATAACCAAGCAAACCGCATGGTGAATTATTTACCTGGCTTATTCCCTTAAATTCAAGTGTTATCCTGCCGTTCTGAAAGTAAGAGCCTTTAGACACCTGATTTCCCAAATTAACGGGTGGCTTTGAATACGAGGCAGCATGTGTTACTGTATCTCCAATAAATCTCAGATCCTGTGCGCCTTTGCCGGTATCTGTTCTCTCGCTGAAAACACTCATTGTATGAAAATCAATGAACGCATTATAAACATGATAAGCATTATCAGGTGGGAGTGCCCTTCCATTTTCATCAATCAATTGCTCAAATTTGCTGTGGTTAATCCCGAATAAATGTTCTTTGTCATTCTGTTTATCCGGAGCAAGGGTGAATAAATATTTCCAGTTGCGTAAAGAAGGTATTGACACTTCCGTGGCATTATTAAGTTGAATAGAGAAACCGATGCAGGTATATTCATCTTCTTTGTTTAAACCTGCTGCCGCAACACACCGAAGGGTAAAACGGTAAATGTCGTGACCTTGCCGTACACCATCCATAGAATATTTGGTTAGTCTTGTTTCCATTTTAAAATATTGGGTGTCGACAGAATGTTTAGGAACAAGATTATATTCCTTTTTTAATACTGACTTTTGTGACGGGCTTTTTTGAGCGAACAAATTAATCACAGAGCAATGAAGAAAAAAGACATATAACATCGTTTTTATAAATGAGTTCATAATGATTATTTAAGTTCATTAATTGATGCTTGCGGATTAGATCTTAGATAAAGTTTACCTCCGATATATGCTGACGGTATGGCCATAACTATTATTGCAACATTATACCAGGGCAAGGCTTTGTCCCACATAATTATTGTGCCCAAAATTGAAAGGACTAACCCAATAATTCCTAAAATCATTGCATGCTTCATTGGCTTTGATGGGGCGAGTTTTGCTGTTATGTAACTACCGTAACTATTAAAAATAAACCGGTATAGAATCACTAATAGTATCAATGAAGTGGGAGCCTCCTTAAATGCATTCAACTTTATAATACCGGTGCTTCCAAAAATAAGGTCAGTAACGGCTGATAAGATTGCACTTACAACAAGGCCAGCAATAACGGCCAATATGCTTTTGACTTTCGCGTTCATAATTTTGATGTTTTTACATCACATTTTTTGAATTGTATTACAGCGTGCAAAATATTTATTAGAAAGTAACACAGTCTTCAAAATCTTGCTATTTTATAAGAATCGGCCAGCCAATAAAAATGAAATCATTGATCTTTAAGTAAATTTGATCTGCATAAACAAGGGTTTCGATGTTTCAATTACGCAGTCAGGTTTTATTTCAATCAGACTTTTACCAGGTGAAGAACTGGGAGTACGATTTTGGTGATGAAAGAAAACCAACCAACGGATTCAATGATTGCCTTTGCTTTGTATATGTAAAGAAGGGTAGTTTCTTATTTGACCTGGCGAAAGATTCATATGACATTCATTCCGGTTATATTGTTATTGACAAACCCAACTATGAATACAGCTTACGACCATCGGCAGGAGATTGCAGTATTTTTAATTTTACAAACGACTTTTACAGGCAGCTTTTAGAAGATCTGAATTTGAAATATTCCTTCTTTTTTGGGAATAATAATATCCTCTCATTGCTTTTGAAGGCAAATCCTGAAATCGATTACCTGCATCATCAGATCATGAAACGAAGTATACAAGGCGGGAAACTTGAAGTTGACAACCTGGTAATTGAACTATTAAGGTCAATCATTGCGCTAATAACAAATTCATCTGCTGAAGCTGAAATAAATGACTCACTAAGAAAGTACCATCTCAAAACCATCGAAAAGGCTAAAGAATACATCCAGGAACATTTTCCAAAAGATATATCGCTATGTGAAATTTCGGGTTATGCCTGTGTAAGCCCATTTCATTTTAGCCGGGTTTTTAAGCAACTCACTTCATATACACCTCACCAGTATTTACAAAACGTGCGCCTGAAACATGGTGAAATGATGCTTAAAAGCGGAAATCTGCCAATTGCCGATATATCTATTCTTTCAGGATTTAACACTGCCGAGTATTTTGCTACGGCGTTCAGGCAGAAATACAAAATGAGCCCAACTGACTATAGATCAGCGGTGCTGAAATAGATTTAAGATAATAAGCAATGTATAATGTCGTCACTCAATTTCTTCCTATACACCCAACTGCAGCCGGAAGTAGATCATTCAGGAAGCTTCTTTCAGTATCGGTTTACAAATATTTGTTCATTGGCTAATTTTTCCAGATATTCCTTGTGTTCTTTACTTAATTTTTCTTTGTCGGCACCTGCTCTTAAAAGCATTTTAATACAGGAGAACTGATTATGAGCATTCATTTTGTCATTTTTCATCAATGCGTGTAAAGCCCATCCAAGGGGGGTGCTTTTATGTTCAGTGTCTTTTGCGTCAATTACTGCATCGGCTTTGATCAACCTGTCTACTAATTTGTCACGTCCACAAAAAGAAGCCCAATGTAATGCCGTAGCGCCGTCACCTTTGTAGGTGTAATGAACATCAGCGCCATTGTTTATATAAAAAATGCCTACTTGTTCCGCATGAAGGCTTGCCGCTGCTAAAAGTGGGGTCCCACCATCTCTCGCTTTGTCACCGTCAATGTCAGCACCGTGGGATAAAAATATTTCAGCAAAGTTAACAGCTTTATCATCTGTGATCTTACCTGAAATAACACCGTCACAAATACGATGCAATGGATGTGCTTTTGTTCTGCACCACAAATCGTATGGAATTGTAATGCCTTGATTTGCTAAATCTGGATTGTCAGTTAGTAACTGATTAAGTCCGTCAAAGTCTTTTCGTTCAATCAAAGTTTTTACTTGTGGTTTAAATAAACCCATATAGTGTCTATTTGCCGGAAAGTCGTTTTGAGTTGCTGATAACGGTCAGGGCTTGGCGATGTGGCGAACTTTCCGTGTTACTTACGCCTGGAATTGTATTGAATAAAGGTAATATTTAATAAAACTTGTTTTTCTGTGCGACTTCACTTAACTTTTCATTACAAAGAAACCTACCTCTAAGAAACTTCTTCCAGTGCCGATAAATCCTTTATCAGTTTGAACGTTCGTTCCTTCTGAATTTTTCTACTTCTGCAGTCGTAAAGCATTTTTTTATGGAAAAAATTATTGGACGTGTTCTTGTAAAAGAAACCAGTGCCGGCATTGCCAACCTTGTTGTGGCTGCGTTTGATTATGACGTACCGAAAAAAGACCAACCTGTTGACAATAATGCAGCAAATGTTTTTGATATCAATAAGTTAGGAAAACGTATCGGATCTGTGCTAACGGATAGTGAGGGTCGGTTTATTTTGACAAAGGTAGATCTGAACTTTGATGGGATTGAAACAAGGCCTGATTTGATTCTGGTAATTTTTGCACCGGAGGACATTGAAGACAAAGGCAACTACTTTCCCTTAGCCCCTGAAAAGCGATTATT
Organism: Sphingobacteriaceae bacterium; assembly: GCA_036402155.1. Taxonomy (GTDB): domain Bacteria; phylum Bacteroidota; class Bacteroidia; order Sphingobacteriales; family Sphingobacteriaceae; genus DASWTL01. The sequence goes on from DASWTL010000397.1 coordinate 4,254, forward strand.
GTATGTTTCAAGGGCACCCCGTACTGACGCGGGATCAGAAGAAGCGTATGTAATTCGTCTATCGAAGGAAAAACTTGAATCATATAAAATCCCATATGGGTCCGGATCTCAAAATGATGCTGCTATCAATGACTTTGTAACCGGCATCGAAAGAAACTATTCTTTACAAAATCATCTTACACAAAAAACAAAGGTTTTTACGCAGCAGCAATTAGATACAGAATCATCCAATCGAAAGAAAGCAAAACAAAAAATAAAAAAATTCACATCCATTCCACTTATTCAACGTAACGATTCGAATTTACTCGAAAATGAAAAAGACCTCGTAACGAAGCAAAAGAAAATTGTGAAAGAAGGTCTTAAAAAAATGAACAGCTCGCACAAACAATTTACTATCACCTTACCATTAGATATTATAAAAGAATTCGGTCTGAAGGAAGATGAGGACGGGGAGTTCAGCGGAAATGTAGATACGAATAAATTCATAGAGCAACTCAATGAAGTCATCGGTATTAGCCTTCTGCGTAAAGACGATCCTAAGCCATCAACTACTTCCGCGGCAAGTCTTTTTAAGAAATTTATAGTTGATGTAAAGAAGGCAGACAACCCTATTTTACCTGGTTAAAATATTTAGTTTATGTCCACATCAAAAAAAACCGAAGCTGACAATGATATTATTATTGCAGTGCATAACCAGATTGAAGATCTGGAACCGGCAAGGTTTAAGCAAATCAACATCGATTCGATCGTTACGGGTTTGACGAATGCTCAGCTTCTACTCGACGGTAATAAAGCCGATATACCGAATGTGATTATGGCAAAAGCACTAACAGTGGCAACGGACATCCAATCTGGTAAAAAGGAATTTAATGATTTTGGTTTTTTGATCGGTAATTTGAATTCACTCCTTCAAATTTTCCAGGAAAATGGGAACACGAAGATTTCAGAAATAATATCGGGTATTATTTCAGAGGTGAACAGGGTATTGCAGAACCGTCCTGATGTCGAAGCCATCATGAACGACCTGGAAACAATTAAGAATTTAAGGGGTGGTCCGGCAGATGCCATAGCATTTCATGATTTTCATGTTTTACAAATTGCGTATAAAAATATTTGGAAGCATGCATTTGATCAGAATTTGCAGTCGATGGTGGAGCAGGTTTTCATGGAGCATATGAAAGTATACGATGAGGCAGGCATTAAGCACCCACCTTACGATGCCATAGACGATATTAATGACCTCGAGAATTTTATCAGGAACGTTGGCGGTGATGCAGCAAGCCTGGTTCCGATCATGGATCCTTCTATTGGTGTTGCATTTCCGGGTGCAGCACAAGTTTGGAACTTACTGAGTGGAGGCCAACGTTTTGTACTTTTTTTAAGTGCGAATCTTTTCAACAAACCGGGAGCAACCAGTGCTGAAAAGGATTATGCGATGAAAGTGGGTCTTGATGCGATCAGCGCGCCAGCAGGGCCGGCAGGACGGCTTTCCAAATTAATTTATGAAATCGGACTGGCACTTAAT
>DASWTL010000398.1:0-9051 GCA_036402155.1 Sphingobacteriaceae bacterium
ATTGAAATCATATAACTGAAACTGATAATCAGGGTACCCATAAACAGAAGGATTTTGCGCTTCTACCCCTACCAGGGCAACTAGATTATTGTTATCATCAATAATCTGCATTAGGGCAAGAGGATGAAGATTTCGTGGGTAACATGGAAATTCTGTGCCGTCTGGATAGGTGACTGGAGGGTTACAAGTAGTACAATCGTTTTTAGGCAAGCATGCGCAAAAATTATTGTAAGCCATTTGCCGTCCGTTATTATTACTTGCTAAATGATATACTATTCCTGTCCTTGATGTAGAACAACCATTCACGCAACCGTTGGTGTTCGGCAACTTGGCATGCATGGTATTCGCCGGAGTTGGTGATGATGGAGTCGAAAATCCCGACAGATCTAGCACTGTACTGTTCCATCCGCTTACTACTAAAGGCGGATTGTTAGTGGAGGTATATCCGGCGAAAACTCGTTTACTGGTGGTACTGCTGAAGGTAGGAAATGGAATCATCTGAGCTATGGTTTTATAAGTGCTCCAGGCGGCATTGCTCCCATAACCTCGTCCGTGAGTTAGGGTATAACTGGAACTTCCAGTTATAAATATTGCCCGGGCTATTGCCGGTGTAGGATTGGTTATCTGCCAGCTTTCTGTAGCAGATGCTCCACTGGTCCAGGTAATATCCAGGCGGCCGGTAGTGGTGTTATACACATACGTGCCCGACCACGAAACATATTGGCCCGCAGGATACACCCAGCCTCCGGGAGTAAATACATTACAGGTTTTAGAAATTCCGTCAAAGGTGCAGAAGTGCGAATTAAAAACTACTTTATCAGACTTTACATCGCTCCGCCAAGTCCATAGTGTGGCCCCAACTGTTCCGGTAGAAGCTGTAAACGTCAGGTTGACAATTCGCTCCCATGTGTATCCGTTAAGATCAAAATTACCATTCACCCAGGTAAACCTGGCCTTGCCACCAGGCAGCGGCTGTGCAGAAATCCTGAAAGAAGTTTTCCCTGTAAGTCCGGGGCCATTTGCCTGCTGTTCGGGTTCTGATTTACATGCGAAGAGGCAGACAATTAAGGCAAGCGATAATCTTAGAAAATTTGTGCAAGCTACCCTCTGAAACGCGGTAGGTTTTAAAACTGTTCTTTTCATTTATATGGTGTTAATTGGTTTATTCTCTATTAACTTCTAACCAGGGTTCAATACTATATCCTGAAAGCTATACCTTATAAGAAGTTACGAAACGCGGTCTCAATAATGGAACATTAAGCAGCCGGAATCAACAGCGTTAAATACGTAAACAGTTGAGAATGGTCATGGTAGTATATCGGGGTCAATTTTCACAATCGGATTGAGTTGTCACCATACCGCTCCTTGCATGTCCTGAATAATCATTATTTTCAGTATCATTACCTGCATTCAGACAACCTATGACTAAAATTGACCCAATTATAGCTGTAAAAGATATTGAGACCAGCTCAAACTGGTATCACCAATTATTTAAATTCAGAAGAAAACACGGTGGAAGTGATTTTGCTGTTTTAGTTTCGGAAAATGATGAGATTATGCTTTGTCTTCACAAATGGGGTGAGCATCACCACCCAACAATGACAAATCCAAGCATACCTTCCGGAAACGGATTAATCCTTTATTTCAGAACAGAACATCTGGACACTTTACGGCAAAACTTAGAGAAAATGGGTGGTGTACCTGAAGAAGAAGTACATTTAAATCCTAACTCGTTGAAAAAAGAATTTTCAGTCAGAGACCCGGATGGTTATTATCTGACTATAACAGAGTTTCACCGGTATGAGGGTTAAATCCTGCGAATTTCGACATCGCCCTGCGGAAGATGGCGAACAGCTGATAAAACTTCACTTTGCATTCTACCGGAGGAGTATCTACACTCATCAGCGCAATACTATCTTTCTTATGTAGAGATCGAACTAATGCCGCAATATATGGATCATGTACAGTGTGTGTTTTGGCGCCAATACCAACCACAGGTGAAATAGAAAAAGATTATTTATTTTCGATCAGGTATTTAACTTAATCGAAAATTATACGCTACAGGTGCATCGTACAGAATGTAGTAGCTGTTAAAGACACTCAAAACAATGGAAAATTTACCAACATTCATCAGTATCGTTTTCGGACTGACAACAATATTGACAGTCGCACTTTTTTATAAAGCGACCAACAACTCAAAAATGACTTTAGGAATTTTGTTTAGTTGGTTGGCCATACAGACGGCCATCGGACTTTCTGGTTTTTACATTGTGACAGATACCTTTCCGCCAAGATTTTTGCTTTTAGTTTTGCCACCCATAATTCTAATCATCGGACTTTTTACGACTTCAAAAGGCAGACAGTATATTGACAGTTTAGACATAAAAACCTTGACGATTTTACATGCTATTAGAATTCCAGTTGAAGTTGTTCTGTTTTGGCTATTCGTTAATAAGGCTGTTCCTGAACTTATGACCTTTGAAGGCAGAAATTTTGATATTTTATCGGGGCTAACAGCGCCTGCTATTTTTTATTTTGGTTTTATCAGAAATCGAATAAGCAAAAAACTAATACTACTTTGGAACTTCATCTGTTTAGGACTTCTGATAAATATTGTTGCCAATGCAGTTCTATCAGCCCCGTTTCCTTTTCAAAAGTTTGCTTTTGAACAACCCAATATTGCTGTTCTGTATTTTCCATTTAACTGGTTGCCATCTTGTATAGTTCCTTTAGTTTTATTTTCACACCTGGCGGCAATTAGGCAATTACTAAATGAGGGACGAAAGCAAAACAACAGCTAACACGGGTTTTACCTGCTGTTGGCATTGTCACATATCGCTCCTTCCGGATTTTATTCATCCTTAATTTCAGATCATTGACCTGTATTTGCAGGGAGTGTATCGGTATGTTCCACATAAATACTCACTGGCTAACAGATACCCTGAAATGATTACCTTTATTTCTTTATAGGAACATCTATGCAACACTTTCTCTTTCATTGCAAAATGAAGGTAATTATCATATTACTGGTTTTTACAGGCAGTACGGCGCTTGCATGCCACTGCTATATATCACCTGTGGCTGACAATTATGCTCAATCCAATTTTGTAGCTTATGTGAACGTATTGAAAGTAATACCTAATGAACCTGATTCGAAGCATTATTATAAGATACAAATTGAACCGGTCGCTGTGTTTAAAGGTAAGCCAACCAACGAATTATGGGTATATGGATCACTTGATGGCAGCAACTGGACATCATGCGATTTAATAATGCCGGCAAATTCAAAATGGATAATCTATGCTAAGCCAGATGGTAATGATAAAACAGCCGTACATTTATGTAATGGCTCCTGGCAAACTGATGCTAAATTTGATAAAACACAATATCCGGACTTAGAAAGCAAATACGCCGTTAGATTAGAACGAGAATTAAATATATTAAAGGTTCTAAAGAAAAAGGCTTCAGGTATTACCTATTCATATATGCTGCATAATCCAACGTTGAAAGATTTTCTGGCACATTATAATGATATACCCTTCCCAAAGAACTTTGCTGAATACCAAATTTCATTTGATGCAAATACCAAAGCAAAATCAGTAAAAGTGTTAAAAAGCCTTGATAAACAATTCGACAGGGCGCTGGTGGCTTTTATCAAACAATCAAAGTGGCTGGCTTTATATAATAAGAAAGTGCCGGACAATGGAGTCTACCTGATGGGGATTTATCAATACGAGGAAAACGGCGAGCGCTTTCTTTCTATATATAATCATTAAGCTGGTATTTACCGGTTAGTCCTGATGGAGTCTCTCATTTCCAGGATTACCACCCAATGCCCGGCGTGGGGTAACGCTTCAACCTATGTTCAGAATTGCTTTATGTACTGCAATAGCGTCACACTCCCCGATCCAACACAACAATAGATTTAAAAGACTAAAATCAGTCTGACTGACAATTTCTAAAAATAATTTGTGAAACCAAAAAGTTGCACATATATTTGCAACCGATTAGTTTCACTATTTAAAACAAAAGAAATGAGAAAATTAAAATTACAAGTGCAAATGTCAGTTGATGGTTTCATCTCAGGACTAAACGGAGAAATGGATTGGCTGGCATTTAATTGGTCGGACGACATTCAAAATTATGTTGACGAGATCACAAAACCAGTTGACACCATTTTACTTGGCAAGAATTTAGCAACAGGTTTTATTCCGCATTGGGCAGCAGTAGCCAAAGACAGTGAAAACCCGGAACAAGAAGCAGGAATTAAATATTCTGAAACTCCCAAAATAGTTTTCAGTAAGACGTTAACTAAATCTGAATGGGAAAATACCACTGTTGAAAACGGAGATTTTATCAAAAGGATTCATGAACTTAAAAATCAAGCGGGTAACGACATCATTGTGTATGGTGGTGCACAATTTGTTTCATCGTTAATCAGAGAAAAACTCATTGATGAATTACATCTTTTTATTAATCCTGCAATTATTGGCAAAGGAATGCCAATTTTTAATGAAGTGAACTCGATGCAACAATTAGAAATAATGAAAACCATTCAATTCGAATGTGGAATTGTTTTACTAAAATATCAGCTAAAAAGTGATGAATATGAAAAAGCATAAAATCATATTTTGGTTTACCGCCGGTATTATGATTCTTTGGTTTGGCATAGGTCCCCTATTTGCTTATGATGACCCAACTAGTTTAAAAGTTATACAACACTTAGGCTATCCATTATATTTTAGTCCAATGTTAACTTTTTTTAAAGTACTGGGGGTTCTTGTGCTGATTGTTCAAAGAATACCTAATAGGATTAAAGAATGGGCTTATGCAGGTTTTGCAATTGATTTGATTTGTGCAACCATTAGCTTTATAGTTATGGACGGTTTTAAAAACAGCGAACTATTTTTACCAATTATCGCATTTACTATAGTAATTATGAATTACATTAGTTTCGATAAATTACGGTATTCACATGCGTAGAGATATTTTTCAGGCTATAGCTGACCCCACCAGGAGAGCGATTATTACTTTGATTGCATTGCAGGCAATGACACCCAACGCCATTGCCGAGCATTTCGACAGTACAAGGCAAGCAGTTTCAAAACACTTACGTATATTGACGGAATGTGAATTAGTACAGCAAGAACAAAAAGGACGTGAAATATACTACCAACTTAAAATTGAAAAAATGAAAGAAATTGATAAGTGGCTGGAACAATTCAGAACCATTTGGGAAAGCCGGTTTAACCAATTAGACAACTTAATAGTATCTCTAAAAAAGAAAAAATGAAACCAAACTTACAATTTGACTTCATAGTTGATAAAGAAAATAGCCAATTGACTTTAAGGCGTGAGTTTTTAGCCAACAGACCATTGGTTTGGGACTGCTATACTAAAAGCGAATTGCTGAACCAATGGTTTGCACCGAAGCCTTTGAATACAAAAACCAAATCAATGGAATTTAAAGAAGGCGGACACTGGCATTATGCAATGGTGGATCCTAACGGAACAGAATATTGGGGATATACAGAATATGTGACTATAAAACCAATTGACTTCTACACTTCTCTTGATACATTCAGTAATGAGAAAGGTGAAATAAACATGGAACTTCCACGGGCAAAATGGAAAGTTTCATTCGCAGACCATGGTGAAAAAACTCTTGTTGAACTACTTGTACAATATAATTCACTCAATGACCTGGAAGCAGTTATTCAAATGGGAATGGAACAAGGAATGACAATGACACTGGAAAATCTTGACCTATTATTGGTAAGATTACAACAGCAACAATAAAAGAAAACTGGTGCTAAACATCCAGGGGTTCGTTGTATGCGTAGCACGAACATTGAAGCAGCTTTTAGACGCTATGAAATGGGGCTCACATAATTTTAATTTTGACTGAAGCAAAATATCCACCCTTTAAATATAACGGATAGCACTAGTTTGGCAACACAGAAATCTATGGAACTAAATATACGGTTGTTCTTTTTGCCCCTCTGCTTAATTGCAATTAGCTCTTCAGCTCTTACATCAGACACTCAAAATACTATTAAACGTCAGGTTGAACTCGCGGAAATTCAAAACAACTTTATCAAACGACTCCAGGGAACGTGGATACATGAGGAAGATAAAAACGCCTCTATTTTGGTTAAAGAAAAACGCTGGACTTTTAACTATACCGGAGAAAGGCATACTGCAGACGACAATTACTTCATAAAAATTACCGACCAGTTACCCCAATTTGTTAACAAGAATGAAAAAGCCCGGTTTCTGGTATTAACTCAAAAAACTAATACGTTGCACTACGAAATTCTTGGGTTAACAGACAAGTCGTTAAGTTTAATGCATTTCCCAAGTGGCAAACATCATTTGTATAAGAAAATAAAATAGCTGGCCGTTTTAAACTGGAAATTAACTCTACCAACGGTTGTAATTGTCAACTGCTGTTCGGGATATTAAGCCTTAGCGCATCCCGACCGCAGATAAAGGCAGATTTGCAATCTGCTTACAATTTTTTTTTCGGATGATTAGAAATCCCTTCTTATCTTCAGTTCGACATCGCCCTGCGGAAGATGGCGAACAGCTGAAGCGATGCAAATTGTTTGTCAAACGGTATAATGTAACAACACTACTACCACTAATTTTTTGAGCAACCAGAACTCCGATAACAAACTTTTGTATTTTTACAATAAATTGAATGACAACCAGGGAAAACATATTAAAGAAACTAAAATCCAATAAACCCAAACTTTCGAAATTTGGCATTCGAAATGTTGGCCTGTTTGGTTCTTATTCACGTAATGAACAATCAAGTGAAAGTGATATTGATTTGTTGATCGAGTTTGAACCTGAGAAGGAGAATTTTGATAATTATATGGCTGTATATGATTTGTTTGAAAAACTTTTCAAAAACGAAAAGATAGAAGTTGTTACTAAAAATGGCTTGAGCCCTTATATAGGTCCCAAAATATTAAACGAGGTCCAGTATGTCTAAAGAACCCAAAGAGTACCTCAGACATATTCAAGATGAATGTTCTTATTTAATCAACGCAAGTGAGAATTTGCAATTTGAGGATTTGCTATCTGATGAAACGTTAAAGCGTGCTGTAGTAAGAAGCCTGGAGATTATCGGTGAAGCAACTAAGAAAATTCCAGCAGATTATAAAGTTAAATGGAATACTATCCAATGGAAAAATATGGCAGGAATGCGAGACAGATTAATCCATGATTATATCGGCGTCAATTATGCCATAGTTTGGGATGTGATAAAGAATAAAATCCCTGACATTAATAAACAAATTTCCGAGTTCCTGGATAGACAATAAAAACAGAAACAATATCACTTTCTGGTCGTAGCGTCTCACTACATTTTGTAAACCCGATTCTATCCCCTACTTTTGTATCCATATATGGTATTCACCTCAACAACATATTGCCCCCTTGTTGTCGCAATAATGATTGCTTAACAGCAGAAGCGCCTTAAAAGGTTCCCTTCTGTTTTTATTTATCAAAGCAATTAATTAATCGAATGGTGGAGTATATCCACTCCATTCATAAAAATCCATATTTCCCATGTCATTACTTATTAATTTTGGCTTTAACAGCCATTTTAATCAATTATCTATTCCCTACCTGCAAAAAGGGTTGAATGCAGGAAGAGTAACTTCTATCCAGGGATTTATTTATCATCTTATTGGCGAAGCAGGCGAAATTGAAGCGGAGCTTTCCGGTGCCTTATTAAACAGCAAAGAAAATTGGGAACTTCCTAAAGTAGGCGACTGGGTAGTGTTCGTCCCGGTGGAAGAACGCGGTTATATTATTGAAGTACTTGAAAGGCAAACTATTCTGTCGCGTAAAATGCCAGGCAAAGAAACCGGGAAACAGGTTTTGGTGGCCAATGTTGATTATGCCTTTATTGTTCAGTCACTCGACCAGGATTTTAACCTGATGCGGCTGCAGCGATATTTACATCAGATCAAAGAAAGCCAAATTGCTCCGATAGTTATTATTAACAAGGCCGATCTGGTATCAGAGCCATCTGCTTTCATTAACCTGGTTGATAACCTGGGATACCATGTTCCGGTTATTCTTACCAGTACAGTTACCGGACTGGGTCTGGAAGAATTAAAAACACAGATTATGCAGGAGGGCAAAACCTATGTACTGCTTGGTTCATCAGGAGTTGGAAAAAGCTCTTTACTAAACTCATTGCTTATGGAAAACACCCAGCAAACAAGCCATATCAGTACTTCTAACAATAAAGGAAGGCATACCACTACATTCAGGTATCTGACACTTCTTTCTAACGGTAGTATTTTGATTGATACGCCTGGAATGAGAGAATTTGGATTGACTGCTGACGCCACCGAAGAGAGTAGATTTATTCATCCTCTGATTGATGAGCTTGCCGGCAAGTGCAAATACCCTGATTGCAGACATGAGCTTGAACCAGGCTGTGCGGTTGTAGCAGCTGTGAACGATAATGAATTGCCTGAAGTTGTTTACCGCAGCTATTTAAAGCTTTTAAAAGAACAGCAACATTATCAGCTGACTGTCACTGAAAAGCGAAGGAATGAAAGGCAATTCGGTAAAATATCACGGGAGATCCAGAGCTTGAAAAGAAAGTGGAAATCTTAAGTGCCTGAACAGCAGTTCTGCCTGCTGGCGAGGGTTAGGGGGTGGATAGATATAAATGTATTATTTCTCCACCTCCGCCTGCGGCGCCTCCACAAGCGGAGGACATGCATGGCGCTTTAAGATTCCAGTAAATAGTTAACATTATTATTTTCTGAAATGATGCTGGACGCCATACTGTCCCCGCTGGCGGGGGTTAGGGGGTGGATGGATATAAATGTATTATTCTCCACCTCCGCCTGCGGCACCTCTCCGCCCGGATGGCCTCCAGTCGGACGGGCGCCAGCGGAGGACATGCATGACGCTTTAAAATTTCAGTAAATATTAACATTATTATTTTCTGAAATGAAGCTGGACGCCATACTGTCCCCCGCTGGCGGGGGTTAGGGGGTGGATAGATATAATTGTATT
>DASWTL010000399.1:0-6249 GCA_036402155.1 Sphingobacteriaceae bacterium
TAACGTAAAATTCATGGCTGATATATACGCTGCACAACCGCCGGTGTCGCCAAGAGGAATCTGGAACAGAGTAGAACAAAGACCACTGGAGGGTTTTGTTTTTGCCCTTACTCCTTTTAATTTTACTGCCATAGCTGGTAATTTGCCAACATCGGCTGCTATGATGGGTAATGTAGTGGTTTGGAAACCCGCGAATGCTCAGATATATTCAGCAAGTGTACTAATGGAAGTATTTCGGGAAGCCGGCCTGCCTGATGGCGTGATCAATCTCATGTTCGTTTCCGGACCCGATGCCGGAGATGTAATTTTCAATCACCCGGAATTTGCCGGCATACACTTTACAGGTTCTACAGCAGTTTTTCAGAATATCTGGAAAACCATTGGCAACAATATTCACAAGTACAAAACATACCCCAGAATTGTAGGTGAAACCGGTGGCAAAGATTTCATACTTATTCATGGATCAGCAAATACTGCTGTTTCTTCAACAGCCATTGTACGTGGCGCTTTTGAGTATCAGGGACAAAAATGTTCTGCAGCTTCACGTGTGTATGTTGCGCGTTCTGTTTGGCCGGCAATTAAACAACAGGTTATTGACAATCTGGCGGAAATAAAAATGGGGCCTCCGGAAGATTTCGGAAACTTTATAAATGCAGTAATCGATGAAAAATCATTTGATAAACTCGTGCAATATATACAGGACGCGAAAAAAGACCCTGATGTAGAAATTATTGCAGGAGGTAATTACGATAAAGCTGAAGGATATTTTATTGAACCCACCATTATTGAAACCAAAGACCCATACTATGTAACAATGTGCGATGAGCTATTCGGCCCTGTTCTTACGGTTTTTGTTTATGAAGATGAAGATTTTGATAAAACGCTTGAAATTCTTGATAAGACCTCTGTTTACGCCCTTACAGGAGCCGTAATTGCTCAGGACCGGTATATTATTGAGAAAGCATCACAAGCCTTAAAAAATGCAGCAGGAAATTTTTATATCAACGACAAACCCACAGGAGCCGTTGTTGGACAACAACCTTTTGGCGGTGCCAGAGGTTCAGGCACGAATGATAAAGCCGGCTCGATGGTTAATCTATTGAGATGGGTTTCTCCAAGAGCAATTAAAGAAACTTTTGATCCGCCAAAAGGTTACCGTTACCCGTTCTTAGATTAGAAAAGCTATAAAAAAACGGAGCTAAAAGAATCGAATAGGTCCTTCAGCTCCGTTGCTTACTTAGGGTATTTAGTTTTAGGAAGCTCTATTTTACAAGTGCGAACACTTTGCCAAGATTATCGGCATTATTGCTTGATACCTGCAGATCTTTGACATAGCCGGTTTTAATATCAATAACCCAACCATGAACTTCAAGATCAGCCCGTTCCTTCCAGGCATTTTGTACAATGGTAGTGGTACACAGATTGTAAACCTGCTCCATCACATTTAACTCTACCAATCTGTTCACACGAAGATCAGGATCTGAAATCTTGTCGATCTCATCACTGTGCAGACGGTAAACATCCTTGATATGTCTCAGCCAGTTATCAATCAGTCCGAATTGTTTGTTGCTCAATGCCGCAATAACTCCTCCGCAACCATAATGCCCTGATACAACTACATGCTTTACTTTGAGAACATTTACTGCATAATCTAATACACTGAGCATGTTCATATCAGAGTGAACACAAACATTAGCGATATTACGATGCACAAAAACCTGGCCCGCCTTGGTATTTGTAACCTGGTTAGCAGGTACGCGGCTATCTGAACATCCGATCCACAGTACATCGGGATTCTGACCTGCCGCCAGCCGGCTAAAATAATCAGGATCTTTAGCTGTCTCCTGCTTCACCCAATCGCGATTACCCTGCAATAGCTGTTCGTACGAACGTCTTAATTTACTTGTTTCTTCTGCCATAGCAGTTATATTTTCTTTTAAATTATTCATTACTCTTTAAAATTTTCCGGTTTGTAAACCAATTCTTTTAATGAAGGGACGTCATACTTTTCACGGATATTCTCAAGATTGACTAATATACCTTTTGTATGTGCATTTTCCTTAAAGTTATGGATAATTTCAAGGACGTCAGGGTCGATATATCTTGCCTGAGAGCCATCAATTATCACTGATGAATCTTTAGGAAGATGCGTTAAGGTGTACTGAATAGCGCCCTTATTCAAAAATGACACCTCCTCAGCTAACCTGACCCTGATAATCTTACTATCTCCGTTCTTCTCGAAAGCAAAGAAGTAAGGGTTCCGAAGGTTGGTTCTAAGAATAAATAATACACCTATTACCATACCGATAGCCACCCCGGTTAACAGATCAGTGAAGCACACTCCCAACACGGTAATAACAAACGGAATAAACTGGTCGCGTCCTTTCCGCCACATCCTTGAGAATAAGCCAAATTTTGCCAGTTTATATCCTGTGAATAACAGAATTGCTGCCAGGCATGACAATGGAATCTTATTAATTAACATCGGGATCAGCAGTAATGAAAGCAGTAACCATCCGCCGTGGAATATAGCGCTCATTTTTGTGCGCGCGCCGGAGTTTACATTCGCTGATGACCTCACAATTACGGATGTCATTGGTAGTCCGCCAAGCATCCCGCTGGTAATATTACCAATTCCCTGAGCCAATAATTCCCTGTTTGTAGGGGAAACCCGCTTAATTGGGTCGATCTTATCTACAGCTTCCAGACAGAGCAGCGTTTCAAGGCTGGCAACAACTGCAATGGTGGCAGCAACCACCCAAACCTGCCCGTCTGATATCCTTGAAAAGTCAGGGATCATAAATAGTCCCAAAAACTCATCAAATGACCCCACAACTGGTATTTTTACCATTTGCTTGGCAGAAAGCGCCAGATTTGTGGTTTTAAAGATCTCAGCCAGAATTACACCAAGAACTACCACCACCAGTGGCGCAGGTATGTTACTCAGCTTTTTAAATTTCGGCCAGAAGATCAGGATTAGCAGTGACAAAGAACTTATTATTACCGCACTGTAAGTAATCATGTTCTGTGCTGATATGAGCGCCGAAATAGTATTTTCATGGTTTAACTGAAAAAAACTCTCATTTCCCTGATAATCAGAATCATACCCAACAGCATGAGGTATCTGTTTCAAAATTAGAATAATCCCGATACCGGCCAACATTCCTTCAATTACTGATGAAGGAAAATAATTTGCTATTGTCCCTGCTTTCAGAAGGCCGAAAATCAGCTGAAAAACGCCTGCAAGCACAACTGCTAAAATAAAGGCCTGGTATGATCCTAATTGTCCGATGGCACCCAGCACAATAACAGTTAACCCTGCAGCCGGACCGCTGACACTTAGTTGTGAGCCGCTAACGGATGAAACTACGATACCACCTATAATTCCTGTAAGGATTCCTGCAAAAAGCGGAGCTCCGGATGCGAGCGCTATCCCAAGGCATAAAGGCAGTGCTACAAGAAATACTACTATACTGGCTGGCAGGTCCTTCTTTAAGTTTTTGGCAAGAAAATACTTGCGCATTGAAGTTCCTGACAAACTATTATCTGTCATAAATATTACGTTTAAATAAAAAAATCAATAATTCGCCATATAAATGGCCACTGTTATTTCATTTAAACGTTTGGAGGTGGGGTAGGAACAGATGGATAAAAAGCCTTGAAATGATCATCATCTTCCATGATCATTTTATTATTATGGCGCAATTGTGATGAGCTCGGAAGGCTCATGGTAAAAAAGTTATATAAATATTCCTTTGTGGTTTCTTTGCCCTTATCAGAACTATTGGATGATTCAATTTCGAGCTGCATAATGACTGCATAAACTGATCTTGCATCAAGAGTTATGGCAATTAATGGCGCTACAGCTATTCCCATTTTTATAAAAAAAATGAAGAGAAAAATAAAACTGAATATTTTTTTATTTAATTCTTTCGTCATAGCTCAGATGGCCGCAAATTAATATAATTTTTTTTCTCCAACTAATTGTTTTGCAATCTTACAGTAAGATTAAAAAGACAGACGGCTAAAATTTTATTAATTTACCGAATCATAAATGCAAACATAGCTGTGAATAATAAATCGGAACAACTTCAGGATAAACGGAACGAAGCCTTAAGAGGCGGCGGAGAAGCGCGTATAGAAAGCCAGCACAAAAAAGGCAAGCTGACAGCGCGTGAACGCCTCCATTTTCTGCTTGATGAGGGCTCATTTGAAGAAATTGGAATGCTTGTAACACACCGCTCTACCGATTTTGGCATGCAAAACGAGAAATATCCAGGCGATGGTGTAGTTACAGGATACGGGACCATTAATGGTCGGCTGGTTTATGTTTTCTCACAGGATTTTACTGTTTTTGGAGGGTCCTTATCTGAAACCCATGCTGAAAAAATTATCAAGATCATGGACCTGGCAATGAAAAATGGTGCACCGGTTGTTGGATTAAATGATTCTGGTGGCGCTCGTATACAGGAGGGAGTAGTTTCACTAGGAGGATATGCGGATATCTTTTATAAAAATACCATGGCCTCAGGTGTTGTGCCACAAATTTCTGCAATAATGGGTCCTTGTGCCGGTGGTGCAGTGTACTCTCCGGCCATTACAGACTTCATTTTAATGGTTGAGCATACATCGTACATGTTTGTTACCGGACCAAATGTTGTTAAAACAGTAACTCATGAGGAGGTAACATCAGAAGAACTTGGTGGAGCATCAACACATGCAACAAAATCAGGAGTAACACATTTTGCATGTATAAATGAAATAGATGCGATAGAACATATTAAGAAACTTCTAAGTTTCATGCCACAAAACTGTGAAGAAACGGCGCCATCATTGCCTTATGAGCCGGCTGATGAATTACGAACTTCTCTTAACCATATTATTCCGGAAAATTCATCACAGCCCTATGATATTCGGGATGTAATAACACAAGTATTGGATGAGGGGTCATTCCTGGAGATTCATAAGGATTTTGCTGAAAATATAGTTGTAGGTTTTGCCCGACTGGCAGGTCGCAGTATAGGTATTGTTGCAAATCAGCCGGCGTTTTTAGCCGGGGTACTGGATATACAATCCTCCACAAAAGGTGCACGGTTTGTCAGGTTCTGCGATAGCTTTAATATTCCTCTGTTGGTTTTTGAGGATGTTCCAGGGTTTTTACCAGGAACTGATCAGGAATGGAATGCGATTATAACCAATGGCGCAAAACTACTATATGCATTTTGTGAAGCAACAGTGCCAAGGATTACGGTAATTACCCGTAAAGCGTACGGGGGTGCATACGATGTAATGAATTCAAAACATATTGGTGCAGATATGAATTATGCATGGCCAACGGCTGAAATTGCGGTGATGGGAGCAAAAGGTGCTGCTGAAATCATTTTTAAAAAGGAAATTTCCGCTGCTGAAGATCCAAACGCAAAATGGCTTGAAAAAGAAAAAGAATACTCCGATATTTTTGCTAATCCATACCGTGCAGCAGAACGTGGCTTTATTGATGAAGTAATTGAGCCCGATCAAACCAGGATCAAACTTATCAGGGCATTTAAAATGCTGGAAAATAAAGTAGTTAATAACCCCAGAAAGAAACACGGGAATATACCGCTATAGGGTTGGAAAAGTGAAGAAGTTGAAATCTTGGAGTGGTTAGAAAAGGTTGGAAACGGTGGAGTGGGTAAAAAAAGAAATTATTGCTATTAAAAAGGTGTTATTTTCCCAATTATATAGACAGCAGTATCAGCCTTTACAACGTTTACAACCCTTATAACTTTTACCCCCCTTCCAACCTCACACAATCAACTAGCTCATTTTCAACTTCTTCTGAATATCAGCCACATAACCTTTAAACTTCTTATCGGTATCAATAAGGTCGTCTACGGTTTGGCAGGCATAAATTACAGTGGAGTGGTCTCTTCCGCCAAAGAATGCGCCAATAGATTTAAGGGATGTTTTGGTATGGATCTTAGCAAGATACATGGAGATCTGGCGTGCCTGAACGATCTCACGCTTACGTGTTTTTGATTTCACCATCTCTACAGGCACCTCAAAATATTCACATACCAATTTCTGGATGTACTCCATAGAAATTTCCTTCGAAGAGTTCTTAATGAAGTTCTTGAGCATTGACTTCGCCAGAGCAAGATCAATGTCCTTTTTATTTAATGTAGATTGTGCCAGTAACGAAACCATGGCACCTTCCAGCTCTCGTACATTATTATCGATGTTATGCGCCACATATTCAACAACCTC
>DASWTL010000400.1:0-7148 GCA_036402155.1 Sphingobacteriaceae bacterium
TGCTATGGGTATCACCACCACCATACTTTTGCCATCCGGACGGCCATTAAGCTACGGTTCAACATATTACGGATATAGTAACGGTCTGCAGGTAGGTGCAACAGGTAATGAAGCATGTTATCGTTTTGCACAGCAATATCCGAAGGAATTCCTGTTTGGCGCCAATGAAGTTCCTGATTATCCGGGTGCAGTACAGGAGATTGAAAAGTATCTAAAATTGGGTGCACCTGTAATTGGCGAATTGAAGTTTGGTGTAGATTGCGATTCCCCGGAAATGCAAAAAATCTATCAGCTGGCACAGGAGTATAATGTTCCGGTACTGATGCATTGGCAGTTTAATATGTATAACCGTGGTTTTGAGCGGTTTCAAAAAATGCTTAAAAAGTATAAAAAGGTTAACTTTATTGGACATGCACAGACCTGGTGGGCCAATATTAATAAGGATCATAAAGATCAGAATGTATTGTACCCCAAAGGGAAGGTTACCCCGGGTGGTTTAACTGATCGGTTATTGAGTGATTATCCTAATGTATATGGCGATCTCAGCGCAGGTTCAGGGTTGTACTCACTTATTCGCGATGAAGACCATGCCCGCGGATTCTTAGAGCGTCACCAGGATAAGCTGATGTTTGGAAGTGATTGCAGCGACGTGGTTGGAAGTGGCAATGACTGCCTGGGAGCTCAGACCATTTCAGCCATCCGCAAATTATCACCAACTAAAGAAATAGAGCGGAAGATACTTTATTACAATGCTAAAAAACTTTTCAGGATAGTAGCCTAAGGGATATTGGCATTCATAAAAAACTATTTTCCTGACCGTAACGTTGTTGGAATTGATTCAACAGATATTATCTGAGGGCTTGGAAGCTTTCATGGTCTTTGTCAACAAGATCCCCGGTAGAGTAAATCTATTAAACCACTTCTGCTACAACGAAGGTACTTCCACCTACAAACACCAGATCTTTTGAAGATGCATGGCGTTTAGCGGCTTTTAAAGCCTCCTTCACTGACGGGTAACTCTTTCCATGTAATCCGTGTAATTTAGCTTCGTTCATAAGCTCTTCAGCAGGCTTTGCCCGTTCGATGGCAGGATGGCAAAAGTAATAAACGGCATGATCGGGAAGTAAAGTGAGCACTTTATTTACGTCTTTGTCCCTGACCATACCAATTACCATATGCAGCTTTTCATAATGCGTGGCATCGATGTTTTTTAACACCTCCCTGATGCCATCTTCATTATGACCGGTATCACAGATTACCATGGGATCGGAGCTTAATGTTTGCCACCGCCCCATAAGTCCCGTTAGCATACTAACCTGTTTTAAAGCACTTTGCAGATGATTAGTTGTGATTTTAAATCCTTGCTTTTGTAATTGAATAACCGCACTTAATACAGTTTTTACATTCTTTAACTGGTAAGTTCCTGTAAGATCAAGATGTAAGTTATACGTTATGGGTTGTAGGTTGTGAGTAGCAGCTATATCAAGATATTTATCATTGGTACCGTGCGTTTGGTTGATTATGATCTGCCATTGTTCCGAGGCGAAAATAATCGGGGAATCACATTCATCAGCTTTTTTGATAAACACATCATCAATTTCCTTCTGTCGTTCGCCGATAACTACCGGTACCTGCGATTTAATGATTCCGGCTTTTTCGAATGCAATTTCTTTCAGTGAGTTACCCAGGATGTTCATGTGGTCGTATCCGATATTGGTGATCACCGAAAGAACCGGAGTGATGATATTTGTTGAGTCCAGTCTGCCACCCAAACCAACTTCAATTACGGCTATATCCACGTTTTGCTTTGCAAAGTGGTCAAATGCCATGGCGACGGTAACTTCAAAAAAAGAAGGCGATATCTGCTCAATATTTTCTTTCTGCTCGTTTACAAAGGCTATTACATTTTCCTCAGATATCATTTCGCCATTTACACGTATTCTTTCCCTGAAATCACGCAAGTGAGGGGAGGTATAGAGCCCTGTTTTATATCCGGCAACTTGTAGAATTGCAGCCAGCATATGAGAGGTAGAGCCTTTTCCGTTAGTTCCTCCTACATGTATGGTTTTGAATTTTTTATGCGGGTCATCCAGTCTGCTGCATAATTGCAGGGTATTTGTCAGGTCCGCCTTAATTGCAGCCGCCCCGATCTTTGAAAACATCGGTAACCTGGAGTATAAGTATTGAATGGTTTCTGAATAATTCATGCAGATCCCGGGTGGGAGTTACAGGGCTATTTTACTTTAAAATGGAAAACAACAATGCCGATCTGAACTTCAGGGGCAGATTCTAATTGGTTTAACCGGGCTCCGACAACTGCACGTTCACACTTTTGCCAGAGTTTCAGATCTGAAAGGGTAGTACCCTTTGCGCCGGCACGTGCATACACCACTTCACCGGTTTTATCCACCCTTATTTCTACCGCGATCTTCCCTGAACTTTGTCCGTCATCCTCAATGCGTGGAATACTCACAAATCTGCGGTTTGCCAGGGATAAGTTGACATTCCCAAAACCAGATCCCCCTTTTCCATAATCGGGGGACAAAGGATCACCGTCCGGACTTCCCTGATTGCCGGGTGTGGTGGTAGTTCCATCGCCCTGGCCTGTTCCGGTGGTTTTTTTGCCTTTATATAATGCGTTTTGATTTACAGCCGGTGTTGTGGGCTTGGTTTCAGTACTTTGAGCAGGGGTATTTGTGTTTTTAGTGGGCTTGCTGCTCACTGCAGGTGCATCTTCTGCATCCTGGGTCACTACACTTTTATCGCTTGATTGAACCGATGGGTTTTCTGATGGTGTAGTGGATACATTATCAGGGGCTGTGTTATTGGCGTTTGGATCAACTGAAGGTTCTTCTACACTCATATAATCATCGCCCATACCTTCCTCTACGGTTCCGTAATTCACAATTATCCCTCCTGTACCTACGTCGGCTTGTTCAAAAGGCATGCCCATAACCAATAAGTAACTGATGAGAATAAGAAGTCCCATCGTTGCAGTTGATATGATCAGCGCTTTCGGATAATTATTTTCTTCAGGATATGTCATTGTTTTGGCTCTGTAGCTAAAACCATTTTAATTTTTAATTTGTTGGCGATGTCCATTATATTAACGACATTTTCTATTGCAATAGTTCGGTCAACATACAAAATTATTGTTAACTCCTCAGCCTGATTTTGAAAACTCTGCAGAGTTGGCATAATCTGATCAGGGGTGACCTGCTGTTTATCTATAAAGTATTCAAGGTCTTTTGTTACCTGAACTGAAATGGTCTTTTTAGATACCGATTGACCTGAATCAGATCGTGGTAATAACAGTTTAACCACATTGGGATTGGTAACGGTAGAAGCGATCAGAAAGAACAACATCAGGAAGAACATGATGTCGTTCATAGCTGCTGTATGTACCTCTGCAACCGGGCGTTTCCTTCTTTTTAAATTCATCTTCCCGGCTCCTCTAACAGATCAATAAATTCAACAGCATCGGTTTCCATTCTTAATATAACGCGGTCAACCATAATATTTAAAATATGATAGCCGATATATGCCAGAATTCCGATCATCAAACCCGCCGCCGACGTGATCATTTTTTCATATAATCCACCGGCTATAATCCCAATACTGATATTATCGGCTAAAGATATATTGTAAAAAATACGGATAACACCAGAAATAGTACCCACGAAACCTAACATGGGAGCTATACCGGCAACAATTCCTAAAATGCTGATATTCTTTTCAAGCTTAGAAACTTCTAGCTTTCCAACATTTTCTATAGCGCCTTCAATATCTTTTATAGGACGGCCAATACGTAAAAGGCCTTTTTGCAACATACGTCCCAGAGGGGTGTTACTGTTCCTGCAAATAGCCACTGCAGAGTCGAGCTTGCCGGTAATTATACTTGATTTTACCTGCTGAATCAGGCTGGTTTCATCGCGTGAAGCTTTCCGTATAGTTAAGTAGCGCTCGATGAATATTACCAAACCAAGAAATGTAAGTATAGCCAGAGGTATCATTACCCATCCTCCTTTTATTAAAAGGTCAAGGAATCGTATTTCCTGCATTTGAGCTGCGGCTTGATTTGCTGCTGCAACAGAGTCAGTTACTAAAGGTGTTATGGTATCAGCTTGAAGTAAAAACATGAGGCTTAGATTTTATTTTTTATTGTAAATGTAAACGTATGCATCGGGTTCAATATCTTTTCTAATCCGGATACGTTCAATATCGGCGGATGATTTGGTATTAAATGATCCCAGACTTATTAATATTTTATTTTTTTTCTTTTCAGAGGCAATGATTATTCGTGCGTCAATCCCTCTGGCCTTAAAATTACGTATCAGATCTTCAGCATCTTTCTGACTATTAAGTGATGCCACAATTACTTCATAGGTAGTGCCCGTATTTGCCGGGCTGACATTTGTTGATACTTTTAAAGTATCTTTTGGTTTATCTACCTCAAAGCCCTGCTCATTAAGATTCTGGATAATGCTGTCGGCCACAGTAATGGAATCGATTAAGGTTTGAGGTTTTTCAACCGGAATAACTACTTTGTTGTTCTGTGCTTTCTCTGGTGTTTGTATTAAATATTTTATTGTATCAGGTGAAAAAAAGTATGTGGCAGCAGCTCCTGCGGCAAGAATAAGGATTATCCCAATAATTATTGGAAATCTATTCTTTCTTTCAGGCTCGTCTTCAACCTCTTCTATTGTTTCAAGTGCTGCAGCCGGTTCTTCTACGGGCACCTTTATTTCCTGTACCTCATTTATTATTACAGGATCCCATGCAGGATCAGATATTTTTGCTTTTCTTATCTCTTTTAGAGGTTTAAGCCCGAAAGCGTAAGTTCCCGCATTTTCAGGCGAAATAAATGAGTATTCATTATTTGTTTTGTGAATTTCTCCAAGTGGATATAGCTCTGCTTTTTGTTCTGCCTGTAATTGTTTGTGAATATCTTCTGCGAATTTTTCAATAAAATGTTCTGACGATCCTAGAGAAATGTTTTTTTGTTCGCTGATATATTCTGCTAATCGCGGATTGGGATCATAATCACACTTGTATTCAACCCGTTGCGATGGTGGCAGATAACTATCCAACTGTTCATCATAGCGGGCTGCAATCCGTTTTTTATAAAATGTACCTAATCCGGAGACGCTTATCTCATCATGTTGTTGCAGAAGGTCTGAAATATAAAGAGCGATATCCATTCCGGGTAAAATTACTTTTTAAATCTCTTTCCCCAAAATTACTATCAGAACGAATAGTTTAAGCCTCCGAAAATGTTAAGACCAAGTTTGGGATAATACAGGTATTGCTGATACTGGTTGCCGAAGATATTATTTACCCGGGCATATATTCCAAACTTATTATTCAGACGGTACTCAGCCCCAGCGCTTAAATCCATAAAGCTATTTATACGAAGGCTTGAATTTTCAGTGGGTGGGGTGGTAGTAAAGTCAGTGATCTTAGCATAAGAATCGCCGTTGAATAGTAATTCGCCATCGAAACTTAATTTACTGTTAATATTAGCGCGTAAATTTGATGTTATCCGGAAGCCCGGCTTAAACCACGCCTCTTTTTCTGATTCCATATCATACTGATTCATCTGTACCTTTCCTCCAACAGTGAATATATCAGAAGCTTTAATATTTATCTCACCCTCAAAACCGATCACCTTCGCCTCACCATCGTCATAGATCACATCAAAGCGGTTAACATCCACGGAGTTATTTACAAAAAGAGGCATATCTTCAATCTTTTTGTAAAATGCCATAACCTTATATCCAAACCCTGCGCCTGCATTTCCTTTTACACCTGCATAAGCATTTGCTTTCTCCACTGCATTTTTTATGGTGATATTATTATTCAGGAATAGATTTTCATAAGAAAAGTCGCGTAAAGAAGATTTTAATACGTCACCTTTAAAACCTGCAAATACTATCGCATATTCGGCTGATATTGGTAGCTCAACTGATGCTGCCGGTAAAATATTGGTACGGCTGTTATCACCCATTTCCTGGACAATATTCAATCCCAGGTTCAGTAAAAATCCATTTCCCTGAAATTTAACATATGGATTCCCGCGCAGGATATGATTTCCAATACTGTACTGCGTGTCTTTAGTGCCTGTAAAATCTGCGGAAGCATTTAAGCCTATATTGAAATTATTAAAGGCTTTATTTAAATAAGTACTTAGTGCGATTGAATTTTCACGTCCATCATTAATATTGCTCAGAAGGTATCCACTGGCCTTTAAAGCATAATTAAAAAGGTCAGCTTCATCAGAATAGTTATTAAAAAATTCTCCTTCAGCTTCTATCAGATTAAACCGTTGTTTGTCCGGATCTGTAGTGGAAGGTATTGCTGGGTTAAATCCATAAAAATAGGATGAACGCTGATCAAAAGACGCTCTTCCCGTAACTGTATGAATATCTCCGATGCTTCTGCCGAAAACTCCTAATGATTGATTTGAGAACCGCTGTTTTGTTATATCACCGGATTGTGAAAGGTGCTTTACATAAACTCCGGCCTGCAGGGCAATATCTTCTCCGGTGCCAATGTATAATTCACCCAAGCCGGTGTTTAAATTTCCTAAACCTATTTTAGCATAGTTATTCAGAAGCACATCTGGTCTTTCTTCGGGTAGTTTTTGTGCCTGAAGTTCCCTGATGCCGGTATTTAATTCCAGCTTTTTATCAATAATATTATAAGTGAGGTTGGGCTTAAAGGGTCTGGTAGTTGTAAGATCCGGGTTCCTGCGGATCTTCACTGCATCGGCTAAAACCGGTTTATAAGGCCGCACAACTTCAATCTCTTCCGTCAGACTGCCGGGTGTGGGTTCCTGTTTTGGATCCTGGCTGTACACTGCAGCACTTATCAGTAATAAAATGGTAGTAAGCCTATATTTTAAAATAAATCTCATGCCTAATTCTTTTGATTTAGCTTCTGTAGTTTCTCTTTTGCAACCGGAAGAATATCCGGCTCATCCCCTTCATAATTATCAATGATACTTTGGAGCGTACTTTTTGCCTGAAAGATATCTTTCTGTGCAATAAAATTATCCGCAAGCAGAAGATAGGCCTTTACAACCCAATAATCGTGGGATGGCATTTTATTGATCAGATCGTATGCGGTTTTTTCCGAAGCTTTGTATT
>DASWTL010000401.1:0-18654 GCA_036402155.1 Sphingobacteriaceae bacterium
ATCGTCAAAAATAAAATTGCTCAGTGTGACTCCATTACGCAATTGCAGACTCCGTATAAATTTCTCCGGATTTGGAAAAATGATCCATTGTACCACCTGTGCTTCCAATCCGCGCTGCCGGGTTCCGCCTGCATTAATGAAATATTCGGTATCATTCTCATTTAAGCGCCTTACAATAGCATTTTGTAAACGGAAGTCAAATACACTCAGATCAATAAATATCCTGTTATTCGAACTGTTTAATCTTAAACCTGTTTCATAATTCCAGCCGGTTTCAGCTTGCAGATCTGTATTTATGACATTATCTGAAGCGCGAACCTCGGCCAGGGTAGGAGGTGAGTAACCTTTGCTGACTGAAACCCGCCCGGATATATTTTCCCTGAACAAATAAGAAAGTGCAAAACGGGGCATCCATTGCAGGTCGAACTGCTTCTTTGCTTTTGGAGTCATTACCGGAGCAATGGTATTGTAGGTGTAGCTGTATCTGTTCAAGCTCAAACCCGTTTCAGCAGTAAGCCTGTTCCCAATATTGGCGGAAACATGCGCAAAGTAAAAGGTTTGCAGCGCATTTAATTTATCGTGCGACTGCAGATTTCCCTTTTTGCCAAATATATTATCATGATTTTCAATTTCAGAGCGTGTAGATTGGCTTTCCATGCCCAGGTTACTTGTTAAATGGAATTTATTCCTTTTAATGGTATGTTCAAGAAAAGTTCTGATTCCTCCGGAATTTTCGGACCGTTCCTCATAATTGGTTATAAAGGGGTTTTTAAAGTTGGTGGTTGCTCCAAAAAATGAAATAACGTGGCGTATAGTGGGGCTGAGCTGTGACTCATTAAGTACGCCTCCAAACCATGTTTTATTTTGTATGCCAGCCTGCTGATCAACAGCTCCCGGAAACATGGCCGTGGCCGTTCTGGCCATACGGGGATCTTTTTCTGCCTGGGCTTTTGTTAATCCCCCCGGTGTTTCATAATCCAGATCAGAGAATAAAATGGTGCTGCGTAATTGTGATTTTTTAGCGTACTGCCATTTTTGCGAGAGATTTGCATAATTCCGTTTTAACGCGCTGTTTTCACGATAGCCATCTGAACCCTGATAAGCCTGGTTAAAGTTGAATTCGTACTTCTTCCATTGTTTTTTTACAGATACTTTTTGGTGAAATAAACCATATGATCCTGCGGTAATGCCTGCAGAAATGAGTGAACTATCGCGTGTTTTATGCGGATCGATCAGGACAACCCCGCCGGTATTAGCTCCGAATATACTTGCTTCAGGTCCCTTTAAAATAGTTATGCCATTCAGTGTGCTGGCATCCAGAAGATTGAGATAGGTATTGCCGCCAGCATCTGTTAATGCGTATTCATCCAGATACATTTTTATATTCCGGATACCAAAAGGGGAGCGGAGTAAACTACCACGGATCGATAGTCTGTAACTTCCGGGAGAACGTTCCTCCATGCGTATCCCCGGAATGGAATTAAATGCAGGAACCAACGATTGTTCAGGCTTCTTTTGAAGCAGTGTGGGATTTAATATTCCTATTGAACTGGTTGATTTAAGCAGCGGCTGATCTGAAAAATGCGCTCTAATAATTACTTCATTGAGTTGTTTCGAAGTATCCGGAAGGGTTTGAGCAAATATCTGTACAGAAAACAATATAAATAGGAGAGTTGTAATTGAGTTTCTGTATGATTTCATGACTGCAGTACTTAAGAGTCAGAAATCAAATTGACCTCTGACTCTTTAAATAAATTAAAAACTAGTCAGGATCTACTGCGTCATAAATGACTACTTTCGACCACAATGCGGAACATTCTTCCACAAACTTTAAATGTGCCGGATGCTGCTGATAAGCGTCATGCTCTTCCTGATCGCTAAATCCAAGCAACAAAGAGAATGTATAAGATCTGTCAATAACCGGGCGATCTGTAGAAGCAGGTACCCCGACATGAAATAATGTTTTGGGCTCTATATAAGCCAAACCCTTAATGCCTTCCAGCAACTGTGAGTAATCTTCAGAGCTATCCGTATTTTTTAACCAGAAATAAACTTGATGTACAAACATGTCTTTAGCTTAAAAGGGTTTTCCAATTTACCAGATCTCCAATAATTTTATCTAACTCACTTACAGCAACACGTTCCTGGGCCATGCTATCGCGATGACGGATGGTCACTGTATTATCTTCAAGAGTTTGATGGTCAATGGTGATGCAGAAAGGTGTTCCAATGGCATCCTGGCGACGGTATCTTTTTCCGATGGAGTCCTTTTCTTCATAAACCACGTTATGGTCCAGTTTCAAACAATCCATAATTTCTCGTGCTTTTTCAGGTAATCCATCTTTTTTAGTCAATGGTAATACGGCTGCTTTTACTGGTGCGAGGCATGGGTGGAGTTTCAGAACAACCCGACTGTCCTTTTTATCTCCTTCGCTTAGATCTTCTTCGTGGTAAGCATTTATTAAAGTGAGCAGGAACATCCGGTCAAGCCCGATAGAGGTTTCAATTACAAACGGAATATAATTCTGGTTAATTTCAGAATCAAAATACTGCATCTTTTTACCGGCATATTCCTGGTGCTGACTCAGGTCAAAGTCTGTACGGCTGTGAATACCTTCCACTTCTTTAAATCCGAAAGGAAATTCGAATTCAATGTCTACTGCCGCGTTGGCATAATGAGCAAGCTTGGTATGGTCGTGAAAGCGGTATTTTTCAGCCGGAGTTCCAAGAGCTTTGTGCCATTTTAAACGGGTTTCTTTCCAGTAAGAATACCATTCCATTTCTGTGCCGGGACGAACAAAAAACTGCATCTCCATTTGCTCAAATTCGCGCATCCGCATGATAAACTGACGGGCAATTACCTCATTACGAAATGCTTTGCCAATTTGTGCAATTCCAAAAGGGATTTTCATTCGACCGCTTTTTTGCACATTCAGGAAGTTTACAAATATACCCTGTGCAGTTTCCGGACGAAGATATACGATGTCGGCGTCATCGGCTACAGCGCCCATTTGGGTAGAAAACATGAGGTTAAACTGGCGAACATCGGTCCAGTTGCGTGTCCCTGAAACCGGGCACACAATTTCGTGCTCAATGATCAGTTCTTTTAACCGGTTCAAATCTTCGTCATTCAGCGCCACATCCATCTCAGTCTGAAGCTTATCTGCCTTATCGTTCTTTCCATCTTTTACATAGCGTGCTATTTTATCTTCAAGCAGCTGATCTGCACGGTAACGTTTTTTTGAATCTTTATTATCAATCATCGGGTCGCTAAAACCATCTACGTGGCCTGAGGCTTTCCAGATTTTTGGGTGCATAAAAATCGCAGAATCAATGCCTACAATGTTTTCATGCAATTGAACCATTGATTTCCACCAATAGGTCTTGATATTATTTTTAAGTTCTGCTCCGTTCTGGCCGTAATCATAAACGGCGCTTAATCCGTCGTAGATCTCGCTGGATGGAAAAACGAAGCCATATTCTTTAGCGTGGGAGATAACGTTTTTAAAAAGTTCGTCGTTATTTTTGCTCATAATGCTGCAAATATAAACCGATTTGCGATTTCAGAATTACGATTTGTGATTTTGTTTCATTTCTATTAGTACTTTTGGTTTTACTTTTGAAAATAAGTGAGTATACAGGTTGATAATCTGATTAAGAATTACGGGAAACAAAAAGCAGTTGACGGCATCACCTTTTCTGCTCACCCCGGGCAGGTTTTGGGTTTCCTGGGTCCAAATGGCGCCGGGAAGTCTACCACTATGAAGGTGATAACCTGTTTTATCCCTCAAACTTCAGGTACTGTTAAAGTCTGCGGGTTGGATATAACTCAGGATACTATTTCTGTTCGGCGGAAGATCGGGTATCTTCCGGAACATAATCCGTTATATCTGGATATGTATGTAAAGGAAGCACTGGGATTTATTGCAGACATCCATCAGATACCGAATAAAAAGCATCGAATTAACGAAGTAATTGAGCTCACAGGGTTAACCTCCGAATGCCATAAGAGGATCGGAGCATTATCTAAAGGATATCGTCAACGGGTTGGATTGGCTCAGGCCATAATTCATGATCCGGAAGTGCTAATACTTGATGAACCTACATCCGGACTTGATCCTAACCAAATTATCGGAATTCGAAACCTGATTAAGGAGCTTGGAAAGACCAAAACGGTGATCCTTTCAACACATATTATGCAAGAGGTAGATGCAGTATGTGACCAGGTGATTATTATAAATCAAGGTAAAATTGTTGCTGATGATACCTTGAGTGAACTAAAACGCAGGTATGATGGTAAAAGTCTTGAAGAAATTTTTATTCATTTGACGGGGGAATGAATTAGTTATTGAGTTATTCGGTTATTTCAATGGCGCCTAATAAATAGTAGATTTTAAATAGATATTGGATGTATAGTTTTGAAGAGTTAGAAGCCTGGAAATTTGCAAGACAATATCGATTAAAAATGATTGAAATTGCCAGGAGCTTTCCGGCTGAAGAGAAATTTAGATTAACCGATCAATTAATTCGCTCAGCAAGATCCATTACAAATAATATTGCAGAGGGATTCGGCAGGTTTCATCATCAAGAAAATATTCAGTTCTGCCGAATTTCCAGAGGGTCTTTATTTGAAACCTTAGATCATTTAATATGTGCAAAAGACGAGAATTATATAACCGAAGAACAATTAATGATATTAAGAGAAGAAAATGCAAAATGTCTTAGAATTTTGAATGGCTATATATCATATCTTAAAAAAGCTAAATTTACAATAACCCAATAACTAATAACCCAATAACTAATAACCCAATCACTAATAACCCAATCACCAACTCACAGTGACATCCATCCTCAAAAAAGAAATATCCGGTTTTTTTAGCTCGCTTGCAGCTTATATTACAATTGGGGTATTTCTCATAGTTACGGGACTGTATTTATGGGTCTTTCCCGAGTCTAGTATTCTTGAATACGGTTATGCCGGACTTGACAGTCTTTTCAATATTGCACCTTACCTGTTCATGTTTCTTATTCCGGCTGTTACGATGCGATCGCTGGCGGAAGAGAAAAAGGAGGGGACCTTTGAGTTATTGGCAACACGGCCACTTACCGACTGGCAGATCATTCTGGGGAAATATTTTGCTTCCCTTCTTATCGTTGTTTTCGCCTTGCTGCCTACCCTTGTTTACTATGTCACGGTTTATCAACTGGGAGTGGAAAAGGGAAATGTTGATACCGGTGCAGTTATTGGTTCTTATATTGGTCTGTTGCTTTTGGGTGGCGCTTTTACATCTATTGGAATATTTGCATCTTCCGTCAGTAAAAATCAGATCATATCATTTACCATAGCTGTTTTTGTATGCTTCTTTGCTTTTAGCGGTTTTGATTCTATCAGTCAGCTTATTTCATTGCAAAAAATCGACACGTATATAACAGCTCTGGGCATTAATGAACATTACCAGTCTATAAGCCGTGGAGTACTTGATACGCGCGATCTCATTTATTTTTTAAGTTTTATTTCTGTGTTTCTTGTAGTTACAAAAACGGTAATAGGAGGCAGAAAATGGTAAACCGCCGTAAAAAGGACCTTATCTATCTTACAGGCTTCCTGGCTGTAATAATTGTATTAAATATATTATCGTCCTTTATTTTCACGCGTTTTGACTTCACAAAAGAGAAAAGATATACATTATCTGATGTGACCAGGCAAGTACTTTCTGAACTTGAAGAAGATGTGCAGGTTACGGTATATCTGGAAGGTGACTTTCCATCTGGTTTTAAAAGACTTCAGAATTCAACCCGCGATGTTCTTGCAGATTTTAAAGCTTACTCTAATGGTAAGTTAAGGTTCGATTTTGTAAATCCCGCAGCAGGTAGTGAGGCACAACAACAGGCTGTTTTTGAAGAACTTTCTAACAAAGGAATAGAACCAACCAATCTTAGTGTGAAAACCGAGGAGGGTATGTCGCAAAAATTAGTTTACCCTGCGGCGTTAATCTCTCATGGGGGAAGGCAGATTGCAGTGAGGCTTCTGCAAAACCGTGCCGGAGCTACTCCTGAAGAAGTTCTTAACAATTCAGTTCAGAACCTGGAATATGCATTTGCCAGCGCTATTAAAAAAGTTAGCAGCGGTGGTGTTCAACGTATAGGCTTTTCTGAAGGACATGGGGAACTTAATGATCTGCAGCTTGCTGATGCTATGAAATCATTGCAGGATGTGTATGAGGTAGGACGGGTGGATCTCAGCGTTATTCCTTTTGCAAATCTGGATAAGTTAAAAGTTCTGATCATTCCCAAACCCTCAACTGAGTTTTCGGAAGCAGAAAAGTATAAAATTGATTATTTTCTGATGAATGGCGGAAGGATTTTGTGGGCTGTTGATAATGTAAATGCTGAACTGGACAGCCTTCGGGGAAATACCGGACAGCTGGCATTTCCCAAAAAGCTTAATCTGGATGATATGCTTTTCAAATATGGGGTTCGGATAAATTACGACCTGGTTGCCGATATGAATTGTGCTCAAATACCCGTTAGTGTGGGGAATATTGGCGGACAGAGTCAGATCCAGATGCTTCCCTGGCTACTGTTTCCTGTTTTTGTTCCGGTTTCTGATCACCCTATGGTGAAGAATCTGGACGGGGTAAGAAGTGAGTTCGCCAGCACAGTCGATACTATTGCCGTTAAGGGCGTGAACCATCAGATCCTGCTGTCATCATCGCCATTCAGTAAAAAAATAACGGTACCCAGTATGCTTTCTCTGCAAATGGTTGAGGAGGAGCCTGATCCTAAAGAATTTAAAAGTGAGGTGAAGCCGGTTGCTGTACTGCTTGAGGGAACATTTCCCTCGAACTTTAAGAACAGACCAGTGCCTGTTGGTATAAGCGAGCAGGTTAATATACCCCAGGTTAGCAAGCCGGCTAAAATGATCGTAATAGGGGATGGTGATATTTTGAAAAACCAGATCAGCGCAACCGATGGGTCTACTTTTCCCTTAGGATATGATCGATATTCACAGCAGCAATATGGAAATAAGAACTTTTTGCTGAATGCTGCAGATTATTTAGCAGATGATTCAGGGATAATTTCATTAAGAACGAAAGAAATCAGGGTGCGCTTGCTTGACAGAGCACGGATTCGCAGTGAAAAAAGCTTTTGGCAATTTCTAAATCTAGGAATTCCGGTAATAATGTTAATAGTTTTCGGTATTTTTCAACATTACTACCGGCGAAGAAGGTATACAACGTAATTTTTATATTTTTGAAATGCCAGTTGTGCATTTAACTATTTTGTTTAATTGAGATATGAGATTTATTGTTTCGACATCCACCCTGCTTAAACAGTTATTAGCTGTAAACGGAGCTTCAAGCAGCAGTACGGTATTACCTATTCTTGAAAATTTCCTGTTTGAAATAAAGGAGGGAAACCTGGTGATATCAGCTACTGATCTTCAAACCAGTATGACTACTTCACTCCCTGTCGAATCAAAAGAGGAAGGAAAAGTTGCGGTTCCATCAAAAATTCTATTGGAAACATTAAAAACTCTTCCGGATCAGCCAATAGCTTTTAATATTGACGACAGCACTTTTGCAATTGAAATAAGCGCAGGAGATGGTAAATATAAGTTAAGTGGTGAGAATGGTGAAGATTTTCCAAAGATCCCAACAGTCGAAAATGGATCTGCAGTAACCCTTCCATCATCAGTGCTTTCTGAAGCAATTAACAAAACATTGTTTGCGGTAAGTAATGATGAATTACGTCCAAATATGACAGGAGTATATTGCCAGCTCAATTCAGACAACATAACTTTTGTTGCCACAGATGGACATAAGTTGGTTCGTTATCGCAGAAAAGATGTTCTATCAGAATCTACTTCATCTTTTATTCTGCCTAAAAAGGCATTAGGACTTCTAAAATCATCGTTGCCATCAGAAGATGTAAATGTTTCTGTAGAGTACAATAATACAAGCGCCTTCTTTAAATTTGGTAATATTAATCTGGTTTGTCGCTTAATTGACGAACGATTCCCTGATTATGAGGCGGTTATCCCATTAAATAATCCTAATCAGTTGGTAATTGAACGTGGATTATTCCTAAACTGTCTTCGCAGGGTGGTCATCTTTGCTAATAAAACCACACACCAGGTAAGGCTAAAGATCACCGGAAGTGAATTAAATATATCATCTGAGGATATTGATTTTGCAAATGAAGCTCATGAGCGCTTAAGTTGCCAGTACGAAGGTGAAGATATGGAAATAGGGTTTAATGCTAAATTCCTGATTGAGATGCTTAATAATCTGGACGGCGAGGAAGTGTTACTTGAAATGAGTACTCCTAACAGGGCCGGTTTATTAATGCCTCAGAACGGCGATGAAAATGAAGACGTGTTAATGCTTGTTATGCCTGTTATGCTAAACACTTATGCTTAGAAAGCTAAACAATAACTGATAGATTTTAGTCTGAAAATAACTTATTTATTCAATGGCCTGGTTCTTGAACCAGGCTTTTTGTATTTAATCCGGTGATGCCGGAATGTTTTATTTAAAATCTATTTACTATGTACACACACACAATCAACTCTTATACGGTTTCAAGGAATCCGAAAATTTTTGTTTTGCTGGCCGCATTCCTGGCATTTGTAGTTTTAATATCATCATGTAATGACGATGATCCGATAGAAGGTCAGGCAGAAGTTATGATCGTTAACTCCGCTTCCGGTTCAGCAGCGCAGGATTTTTATCTGGACGATACTAAAGTGAATGCTCAGGCGGTGGCTTATTCTCAAAATAGTGGTTATATCAGTACTCAATCCGGAGATAACCGCAAAGCGGAATTTAAAAATACCGGAACCACTACAGTAAACTGGTCATCAAATGTTGACATCGACGCCGGTGAAAAGTATACCTTCTTCTTTACTAACAGTAGCAGCGCTTCCTCCACTACAAACAGTGGTTTAATGCTCGAAGACGATACAACACCACCACCCTCAGGTAAGGCAAGGGTCCGTTTTGTAAATCTTGCTCAAGGATATACCGCTGCAAATCTCCTGGTTATTGGCGGTGCAACTTGGGCAACCAATACAACCTTCGGAACGGCATCAGGGTTTATGAATATTGACCCCGGAACTTACAGCTTACAAACTAACCTTGCTTCTAATTTAACAGGAACAGTAAGCCTGGGGAATTTTACCTTACAGGCCGGAAAGATTTATACAATATATACCCGGGGAGTGCTTAATGGTTCAGCTTCAACAGCAGTTGGGGCGTCATTAATTGTTCATAACTAACTATTTCTATTTCCTGTCACAATTAAATTAAATATCACGGCTTTGGTCGTGATATTTTTATTTTTGCAGCACTCAAAACTATTCACATTGGAAATTATACGACTGTTAATTGATTTTATACTACACATTGATGATCATTTGGTTGAGATCGTTCAAGACTACCAGGGCTGGACTTACGGCATCCTGTTCCTGATCATTTTTGCCGAGACCGGGTTTGTGGTAACCCCATTTCTTCCCGGTGATTCCCTTTTATTTGCTGCCGGGGCCATTATTGCAAATCCTGAAAGTGGATTAAACATCTTTTTAATGGGTATATTGCTGATCATTGCAGCCATTCTGGGCGATTTAGTTAATTACCATATCGGAGATTATATAGGTCATAAAGCCTTTAGTGGCAAATACAAATTTTTAAAGAAAGAATATCTAGAACAAACACAGAAGTTTTACAATAAACATGGTGGCAAGACTATTATTTATGCACGTTTTGTTCCCATTATCAGAACTTTCGCCCCTTTTGTTGCAGGCGTGGGAACAATGAGTTATCTAAAATTTGCTTCTTATAATGTTATAGGGGCTATAGCCTGGGTTGTGAGTTTTTTAATGCTGGGTTACTTTTTCGGAGGCCTGCCAATTATTAAAGACAACTTTACTTATGTGATTTTTGCCATTATCCTGATTTCAATTCTGCCTCCGGTATATGAAGTGATCAAGCACAAAATGCAAAAGAAATCTGGTGGGCCAGAAATACCTCCGGAAAGTAATGGCCCGGATAAATAACTTATTTAAAAAACATTAAAGCGTACACCTAATGTGAACCATCTTCCCGGCATTGGTACAGCTCCGGCTTCAATATAATCCGCATTAAATAAGTTAGATCCATCGAGATAAATGTTATATGCCGAACGTGCATATGATAAACGGGCATCTATAAGTGTGTAATCTTTATAATTTATCCGTTTACAATACCTTGATCCAAGGGTGAATGAAAACATATTGTTGAATCTCAGATTTACATTGGCTGTTAACTGGTCTCTCAGGCTTTGCAGCACATAGCGGGAGATTGTATTTTCCTCTACAGTAACTTCAGGATCAAGATGGGTGTATGATAAGCCTGCATTTACCTTAACAGAACTTAAATTGGTATTACTAAACAGGTGATTCGCGCTTAAGGTATAACCGGTGCTGTTAATCTGATGGAAATTTTGTGGTTGCCAGGGATCTGTGACTGAAGATTTTACCCAGTCTATAAAGTTGTCAACCTTCCTTTTAAAATAACTGGCGGTTAAAAAAGTTGTCGTGGTTATATATTTGATACCTGCCTCAGCATGTAATGAAGTTTCTGGCTGCAATCTGGCATTGCCGATGTTGGTTGGCCCTTTATAATAAAGGTCGATGTAGGTTGGTAATCGCTGGCCTGTTCCAATATTAGTAAAGAGTTTCCAGTTGTTAGAGAATGTATACCCTGCATCAAAACCCGGAAAAATCTGCCATCCAAAATCAGAATTGTAATTAACGTATGAACCTGCGTTTATTACAAGATTCTTAATCAGGCTGAACTGGTATTCTGCGAAGGTTCCAAAATTATCACGCTCTCTTTTACCCAGATTCGTACTGTTTATTTGCTCCCTTCTTCCTTCAAAGCCTATCCCGAAGATTCCTATAGCCGTATAAATCCTGTTATTTATTTCAGCATTAATAGTGTTTGTTGTATGCTGGTTACGAAATTTTGAAAGGTCTGTTCTGATGTACCGGTAATCATCTTCATTATACCGGTAACTGATTCTTGGTGTAATAGTCCACTTTTCATTTATTACGCCCTTATAACTTATTGCTGCTAGAGTAGTTTGAACAATTTCCTGTGCTTCTTTATCGCCTGGAGCTGCATAATAACCATTTGCGCCGAAGTCATTATCAACAATTCCGGCCATTACTGTCAGTGAATTCTGGTTTTTTGAATTGAATTTGCCTTCGTAATATGCCTTATGATTTTTAAACGCCGTATTATAGCGGTATCCGTTTCCACTTTCCCGGCTAATAGATAACGAATGATTTGCATTGGGGCCTGATGATAAACTCCCAATAGCCCTTACGCCGTATGATGCGAAAGTTTTGCCGTTGGAACTATCTTCATTAAATCCCGAACCGGTAAAAAGGTTAGCACTAATACCGGTATCTGAAGGTGTTTTTGTGACAATGTTTATTGCTCCCGACAAAGCATTTATGCCGTAAATACGCGCTGCAGGTCCTCTCATAATTTCGATATGATCGATATTATCAGGCGAAACAGGTATATTCATCATATTATGCCCTGTCTGAGCATCGGAAACTTTTACGCCGTTAATTAACACTAAAGTTTGATCAAAAGTGCCGCCATCAATGCCAATATCAGCTTGTAAACCACCAGGTCCGCGTTGACGAACGTCCACACCCGAAATAAAGCTTAATAACTCGTTAATGGATTGGGCAGGCAGGTTCTTTATCAATGCCTGATCTATTATTTGAATATTTCGGTTTTGTTGGGAAAAGGGCAGTTCAATCCTGTTATCCCGAATAATTACTTCATTAAGTGATTGCGTTGTTGTGTCTCTGGTTTGAGCAAATATTCCCAGACTGTATATGAATAATAATAAAGTAAAGAATTGTCTTAACATGATATTTGAATAATCGGTCAAAGATAGAGTTGTAATGCTTTTCGCAGAAAGAAAAATTACCTACTCCTCTGGCCTGCCTATAATTTTGCCCTGTTTGAACAGTTTTTCCTGTCGGTCGGTAAGGTTTTTCACCTGGACAGCGGAAGATTTCAGGTTTTTTAATACAGGTTGCCCGGCATCTACCCAGGCAGAAAACCAAAAGCTTCCAACAGCCAGTATTGAAGCCCGCATCTGCCGTTCCACCATCCCTTTCATTGCATCGTGGTATGCCCTTGAATATTTTTCGGAGTACTGTTTGGTTACTTTTCCATTCCGTTCACTGAAGGTGTATTTTTGATTGGAAGGAAATGTTTTGCTAAGGCGCGCCTCGATTTGTAATACAGAGTCTTTATAGGCGTATGCGTTCCTTACGATCTTCCAGGCAGTCTTTAACGGATTGTCGATATATTTAGCCGGGCCTGTGAAAAAATCATATTCTCCTGCAAATAACTCAGGGAGCCTGCTCTCCCAGAAGCCATGTATTCCCACCTGGTTGGTTAATTGTCCGTTATAATTTTTAGTAGTATGCAGCGGCACGTGTGCATCAGAAACATAATGCCCCAAATCTGCTGAAATGCGCAGTATCTTTGATGAATCGCGCTCCTGAAAAGCTTTTACCAATGCATAATATGTTTTCTCAATATGCCATGGGACAATTCCCTGGTCTTTTAGAGCGCTGGCTGTATATTTTTTTACTGCATCTTTATACTTTTCCGGGATGCTGTCAAAAGGCGAACTGCCATAATGGTCAGCATCAATAAAGTGGCGGGCTGCTTCTGCTGTATCGGCATAGCGGCGCTTATCCGGATCAACAGCATGTTCAGTAAGATAGTTGATGTTCTTCTTGTAAAAGCCGATCATGCCACCAGGTAATGTAAATACGGCCAGCCGGTTAATTCGCTGATGGGCAAAAAATCCCCATGAGGAGCATGTAAATGCAAGTATTAACAGAGTTATTATGGTGACTGGTTTTTTAAGCATTGCGAATTGTTGATGCTAACTTATTTAACCGGCACGAACTGAGCAAATTTTTCTTTATCAATAGCTATGTGCATTCAATGGTTAAAAGGTTATGTCGTGTAAATAAGATAGCTTTGTATCTGGTTAGCTTTGACTTAGGTGATTAAAGCTAATCATAGCAGGTGCATAATGGATAATTATAAATATTTTATAATCTGTTTGCGATTTTTAAATAATCGGCATATATTTGCATCCCGATAATAAAGGAAAAAGGACAAAAAGGCTAGTATGGCAAATCATAAATCATCATTAAAGAGAATCAGGTCAAATGCTGCAAAGCGTTTACGTAACAGGTATCAGGCTAAAACAACCAGAAACGCAATAAAAAAATTACGTGGAACTTCATCCAAAGAAGAAGCTTCTCCGCTTTTGACCAAAGTAATCTCTATGCTTGATCGTTTAGCAAAGAAAAACGTTATTCACAAAAATAAAGCTTCAAATAATAAGTCTAAGTTAACTAAGTTCGTTAACGGCTTAAGCTAAAATATTCTGAATTTATTTAAAAGGCTCTGGATTTTCCGGGGCCTTTTGTTTTTCCGGTGTTTTGTATATTTTTAAATATGCAATCATACCAGGATAAGATCACCATAAAATCATGGGCTGAAGAAGACCGGCCACGGGAAAAGTTATTGCTTCAGGGACGTCGCTCATTGAGTGATGCCGAATTGATTGCCATTTTGATAGGATCCGGTAACAGGCAGGAATCTGCTGTAGAGCTGAGCAAACGAATTCTGGTATCTCATAATAATGATCTGGATAAGCTTGGAAAGCTCACTGTTCAGGATCTTTCCAAATTCAATGGCATTGGAGAGGCTAAGGCTATTGCAATTATTGCAGCACTGGAGCTGGGTCGCCGGAAGAACGACTCGGATATTCCTGAGAAGGTACAGGTAGCAAATAGTCGCGATGTGTATAAAGCATTACTACCCATGTTTGCCGACCTGAACCATGAAGAGTTTTGGATCGTATTATTGAATCGCGCAAATAAGATTACATCCAAGCATTTGATAAGCAAGGGCGGTCAGGCTGGTACCGTTGCAGATCCTAAAATTATTTTTAATACGGTACTGCAACACCAGGCCACGTCAGTAATTCTTGCGCATAACCATCCATCAGGTAACCTTAAACCAAGCAGCGCCGATATCTCATTAACTACTAAACTGGTGGCAGCAGGTAAGCTATTGGATATTGAGGTATTGGATCATCTTATTATTACAGATAAAGACTATTACAGCTTTGCGGATGAAGGGATGATGTAGAAGGGGAAGTCTGGAGTCTGGGGTTTGAAGTCTGAAGTCAGGGTCTGAAAATGTAGCGTTAGGCGTCTTGCGTCCTTATTCTTTAATCTCTTATTCTTTATTCTTCATCTTTTAACCATCAACTTTCTATCTTTGCCGTTTATTCTGACTTAAAACATGAAGATATCCTATAAGTGGCTGAAGGAATTTATCAATACATCAAAAACTCCGGAAGAGGTATCATTGATCTTAACCAATATTGGGCTTGAGGTTGAAAGTCTGGAGTGCGTGCAAGCCATTCCCGGCGGGTTGGAAGGATTGGTCATCGGCTACGTAAATGATTGTGTCCAGCACCCGAATGCTGATCGGTTGAGAATAACCCATGTAGATATAGGAACAGGTACAGATCTCCAGATTGTTTGTGGAGCTTCGAATGTAGCAGCAGGGCAAAAAGTGGTTGTAGCAGTTGTCGGATCAACCGTTTATCCGATTAAAGGTGAGCCTTTTAAGATAAATAAATCAAAAATTCGCGGTGAAGTTTCTGAAGGGATGATCTGTGCAGAAGATGAAATTGGTTTGGGCAATAGCCATGAGGGTATCCTGGTTTTAGATGGTGATGCACCTGTTGGTTTACCGGTTAAAGACTATTATGCTCAGAAAGAAGACTCAAAATTAGAGGATGATTATGTTTTCGAGATCGGTTTAACACCAAACCGTGCCGATGCTGCATCACATTTAGGGGTGGCAAGAGATCTTGCGGCTTTTGAGAAAAGCGCTATTACCATACCTGATATTTCGACATTTAGATCAGATAATCACGATCTCCAAATCCAGGTTGTTGTTGATGATGAGCAGGCATGCGCCCGATATTCGGGTCTTACGATCAGCGGAATCACTGTTAAGGAATCGCCTGAGTGGCTAAAGGAAAAGCTGAGTGCTATCGGTGTCAGGTCTATAAATAATGTGGTTGATACAACAAATTATGTACTTCATGAACTCGGACAGCCCTTGCATGCATTTGATGCAGATGAAATATCGGGAGGTAAAGTTGTTGTCAGAAAAGCCTTGGCGGGATCGTCATTCGTTACCCTGGATGAGGTAGAGCGGAAGTTGTCGTCTGAAGATCTGATGATCTGTAATGCAGATGATCCCATGTGTATTGCAGGGGTTTTTGGTGGAATAAGATCAGGGGTGAAGGAAAGCACCACCAGAATATTTCTGGAAAGCGCTTATTTCAATCCGGTTTCTGTTCGTAAAACATCCAAACGGCACGGACTAAAAACGGATGCATCATTCCGGTTTGAGCGGGGAACAGATCCTGAGATGACAGTAATTGCTTTAAAGCGTGCTGCGTTATTGATAAAAGAAGTTGCTGGTGGGCAAATCTCATCTGAAATCAGTGATTTTTACCCAACCCCGGTTAATCCATTCCTTGTACAGCTCACTTATTCGAACGTGGATCGTTTAATTGGCCAGCATATTCCTCATTTCGAGATCAGATCTATTCTTGAGGGTTTGAATATTGAAATAACGGCTGAAACAGCTGAGGGATTGGCATTGAAAGTGCCTGCTTATAAGGTGGATGTTACACGTGAAGTCGATATCATAGAAGAGATTCTTCGCATTTATGGTTATAATAATATCGAAATTCCTTCGCAAGTCCGGGCTTCCTTAAATTATGCTGAAAAACCGGATAAAGAGGTAGTGCAAAATCTGGTAGCTGAACTGCTGACTGCAAATGGATTTAATGAGATCCTTGCGAACTCGTTAACCAGCCTGAAATATTCAGATAAACCCGATGAGGCTGTTCATATCTTAAATCCGCTGAGCTCCGACCTGGATGTCATGCGGCAGAGCATGTTGTTTTCAGGGTTGGAGGCTATCGCATACAACCAAAATCGCCGGAATCCCAATCTGAAGTTTTATGAGTTTGGAAAAACTTACCGGACAGAAAATGAAAACTATATAGAAAGCAGAAGGTTGTCTGTTTTTCTTACGGGATTAAAACATGCTGAAAACTGGAGCGGTAAAGTGCATTCAGTAACCTTTTATGACTTAAAATCAGCTGTGGATGCAATTATTAAGCGACTGAATTTAAGAAATCTGAGTACTGAAGATAGTAATATCCCGGCATTGGCTTTTGGATTAAAATATAAGAAGGGTGAACGTACACTGGTTGAATTTGGTAAAGTTTCGGATGGAGCGCTTAAGAAAGCAGATGCGTCCGGCACTGTGTTGTATGCCGATTTCGATTGGGATCTGATAATAAAGTCTGTAAGAACCAATAAGATCACTTACCAGGAAGTTTCCAGGTTTCCGTCTGTACGGCGTGATCTGTCCATGTTATTAGATACAGATGTGACTTTTGCTAAGCTGAAACAGATAGCAGAACGGTCGGAAAGGAAACTGCTTAAGGAACTGAATGTTTTTGATGTTTACCAGGGGGATAAGCTTCCAAAGGGAAAAAAATCATATGCATTAAGCTTTATACTGCAGGATGATGAAAAAACACTTGCAGATAAACAGATTGATGCGATCATGCAAAAATTTATTGTTAATTTCGAAAAAGAAGCTGGTGCAGAAATCAGAAAATAAGATTTCACTTTATCAACCATGTCAGAAGTAGCAGAACAATTAAATAAAGTAGTTGATAAGACCGCAAGACTTATTGATTTATGTGCTGCTTTACAGGAAGAAAATGATCTGCTAAAACTGGAGAATCAGTCCATTAAAGTGGCCTTTGATGCCAGTAAAAGTAAGATTAATGAGCTGGAGGAAAAGCTGCGGGTAGTTAAGTTAGCCCGGTCATTAGAAGATACTAATGAAAAAAATCTTGACATAAAGCAAAAAATTAGCGAATTTGTACGCGAAATAGATAAGTGTATTGTATTACTGAAGAAGTAATACACTGTGAAACAAGCTCAAATGGGAGAAATCTCCATAAAAATAAATATTGCTGATCGTGTTTACCCTTTAAAAGTAAGCACAGAGGAAGAGGAAATTATTCGTCGGGCAGCTAAACTGATAAACGACCGCATAAAAGAATTTCAAGAAAATTATGCGGTTCGTGATAAACAGGATCTGTTGTCTATGTGTGTTTTACATTATGCAACGAGTACGCTGAAAGCAGAGCAAAAAGTGATGCATGAGGATATAGAAGTTGCAGAAAAGGTTTACCAGCTGGACGAGTTATTAACTGATTTTTTTTCAAAGCAATAACGTTCTTTGTATGAGCAGAGCACTAAAGGTTTAACCGCAGTTAAATTTTTAGGTTTCACTATTTAAAACTTAACACTTCAATATCAGAAGAGTTAATAATGCAAATCATCTGGCATGGCCACCTGATTAAGATTAAACTCTAATTCTGTTAAATGAGGTTTTACAATACATGAAACTTAAATTTAGTTGCGGTTTTTTTATTTAAGCAAAAACATATGGAAATAATACTTTACGTTTTATTAGGATTGATAGTTGGTATAGTAATCGGAAGATTTCTGCTGCTTAAACTCCTTAAGAACCAGGAACATGCCGCTCAGAATAAAGTAAAAAAAATACTTAAAGAAGCAGAGAACAACGCCGAGATCCTGAAAAAGGACAAGCTTTTAGAGGCTAAGGAGAAGTTTTTGCAAATGAAAGCTGAGCATGAGCAAGAGGTAAACAATAAAAATAATATCCTCAATCAACGCGAGAATTCAATTAAACAAAAAGAGCAATCTGTTAATCAGCGTCTTGAGAATTTTAATCGCAAAGAGCAGGAACTGGATAATACCCGGAAAAATTTAGAGAAGCAGATAGAAATTGCTCAAAAGAAACAGGAAGAGGTTGATGTCTTAAAAAATCAGCATGTACAGCAATTGGAAACCATTGCAGGATTATCTGCTGAGGATGCTAAAAATCAATTGGTTGAGACCCTTCGTGAGGAGGCTCGTACCAAAGCTATGATGCAGATTAAGGATATTGTTGATGAAGCTAAGCTGACCGCATCCAAAGAGGCTAAAAAGATTGTAATTCAAACGATTCAGCGTACTGCAACCGAAAGTGCTATTGAGAATACGGTTTCTATATTTAATATCGAAAACGATGAAATTAAGGGCCGCGTAATTGGCCGGGAAGGACGTAATATCCGTGCATTAGAAGCTGCCACCGGTATTGAGATCATTGTTGATGATACGCCAGAAGCGATTATCCTTTCCGGATTTGATCCGGTACGCCGGGAAATTGCCCGTTTGGCATTACACCGGTTAGTAACTGATGGCCGTATTCACCCTGCACGTATTGAGGAAGTTGTTGCCAAAACGAAAAAGCAAATTGAGGAGGAAATAGTTGAGATAGGCGAGCGTACAGTAATTGATCTGGGTATTCACGGTGTGCATCCCGAATTGATCCGGATGATCGGTCGTATGCGTTATCGCTCTTCCTATGGTCA
>DASWTL010000402.1:0-2759 GCA_036402155.1 Sphingobacteriaceae bacterium
AACCTGATCCCGGTAGGCCTGACTAATGGAAGTATTTTTATCAACATTTTCAAGCACCACATTTGCCCTATTAATGCCGTTGTAAAGCGCCGCCCATAAATTTTCGATGTCAGGGTCAGACGCTGTATAATCATTTGCCTGAGTACCAGTAGTTACAGTAGCAGTTACATAGTAACCTTCATCGGCTTCCATGTTCATACGCGAAATTAATCGTGTACCATATACCGCATTCTGACCCAGAATATCATATACTCCGGCTATTGCAAATTTCAGTTGTTCTTCATTCTCGTAATACGTTACCGGTGATAAAAAATCGGTAGGCTCGGTGGCCAAAAACTTCTTGCAGCCGCTTAAGGGAGCGAGAAGCGTTAGTAATACATATATATATCTTTTCATAATATTGATTAATAAAATCAGTTAAAACGAGGCATTTAATCCGAAAACCAGTGTCCTTGCCTGAGGATATGCCGAGTAATCGAATCCGGGAGTGAGCACACTGTTACGAACAGAAACCTCAGGATCCCAACCGGAATAATCAGACCATGTAACTAAATTCTGCGCTGCCATGGTAAGAGCTAATTTAGACATGCGAATTTTTTTGACAACTTTTGCGGGAACCGCATACGAAAATGATAGTGTCTTTAACCGCAGGTAAGAACCATCTTCTATGGTCCTAGAAGAATACCGTCCTAACGGGCCTTGTCCTCCCGCTCTGTAATTTCTGTTGGTTTGATTTTCAGGCGACCAGCGGTCCACATAACTCGCATACTGGTTTAAATCTGTTCTCTGCAGACCATTACCTTCCAAAACCAATCGATTGGCATTCATAATGTCATTGCCATATGACCACTGGAAGAATACGTTTAAGCCAAAGTTTTTATATTGGAAATTATTGCTTAACCCCCCAACGTGCAGTGGCATACCATTTCCGATAATGGTCTGATCATAACTATCTACTACACCATCTCCATTCAAATCCCGATATTTGATATCCCCGGGCTGAATAACAGTCCGCTCGTTGCCATTAGTAGCTACAGAAGGTTTTAAAAGGTAATTGCCTCCTCCTAAATCATTGAAATCTTCATATTGATAAACACCGTCAAAGATATAACCATAAAACTTCGCAGCAGACTCACCCACCCGAGCGATGTAGAGCGGACTATTATTATACTGTGTTTCGAAAGGAAGCGTTGTGAAGAGGCTGGTTTGATTGTCCACCAAACTTACTATCTTATTGCGATTAAAACTGATGTTGGCATTAGATGACCAGCTAAACGTTTTAGTCTTTATATTATTCGTAGTTAAACTAAGCTCCAATCCCCTGTTATTAAGTTCCCCAATGTTCTGGTAGATTCTGGAATAACCTGTATAGAGCGGTACATCTGCAAAAAGCAGGAGGTCTTTAGTTGATTTATTATAATAATCAACCGTCAGATTAACTTTATCTTTAAACAACCCTAAATCCAGTCCGATATCCAGCTGATGAGTACGTTCCCACGTTAAGTCTTCGTTTCCTAAACCAGGTATAGCAGCTTTTGTAGGGGTTGAATTATTAAAAGAATAGCTGGCGATATTAGGAAAGTCGATGCCTGGGAGATAATCAAATTCGCGTACCCGGTTATTACCGGTTACACCGT
The DNA here is from genome assembly GCA_036402155.1 of Sphingobacteriaceae bacterium. Taxonomy (GTDB): domain Bacteria; phylum Bacteroidota; class Bacteroidia; order Sphingobacteriales; family Sphingobacteriaceae; genus DASWTL01. The sequence continues at coordinate 1,638 of DASWTL010000402.1, forward strand.
AGCTGGCTCTTAATTTGGTGGTTGATAAGAGCCTGAAATTCGTCATCCACGGTTCGGCTTTGAGATTCCATGCAATTGAACCTGAAGGAAAGTACCCCCATTTATTTCCGGCCGCGAACTTAGATGAACCGTCCGCCCTGAAAGTTCCTTCTATTGTATATTTCGAATTAAGATTATAATGTAAACGACCAAAAAAGGAAGTAAGGGTGTAATTTGCTGAGGTAGCCGTAGCAGCATAGGGTTCCCCCTCATCAAATCCAGACATTCCCAGTTCTTCATTCGGAAGATTTTGTACAGCCACTCCTGTTGCTTCTCTTTTACTCTTTTGACTTGAAAAACCACCAATGGCATTCAACTTATGAGTTTTATTGAAAGTTTTAGAGTAAGTCAGCACATTCTCATTTGACCACGTAAAATAATCGGTAGTTCCGGTAGCGCCATTTATTCCCCGTATATTACTCAGGTTTTTGGGAGATCCTCTGGTAGTTTTGGAGTTGTAAAAAACATCATTTGTTTGCGTACGTTCATTAAAGTTACCGCTAACCCGCAGTTTTAGATCCTTTGTAAAGTTGAAATCGGCAAAAATAACACTGGTTAAGGTATTGGTGTAATATCTGCGGTAGTCATTCTGAGCGGTTTTAATCGGATTAACGCGCAATTCAAATGCTGTAATATTTTCCTCATCAACATCTTCACTTATAAGATCAAATGCGTCATCTCCGGTAACTGGCCTGTATCCCCAGCCATTATAGAATAGGTAGCTGGTTGAACCGCTGCCGGCGCCTGCCGAGGCCGAAGTTCCATAAGCTTCTGTGAAACTTTTGTTAACATTGGCTCCAACTTTTAAGAACTTACTCACCTCATGGTCAATTGTTGCTCTTCCCTGATAGCGTTTTGAACCGGTCTCTATCACAATACCCTGACCTTCAAAAATATTTCCCGATATCGAATACTTGGTCTGGGGATTTCCGCCTCTTACTGAGAGGTTATAAATCTGTGTTAGTGGCTCTTCAAACAAAAGGCCCTGCCAGTCTATACCTTTTAAATTCCGGTAATCCTCAAGGGTTCTGCCTTTGCCGCTCAGGTATCTGTTTTCGGTAGTGCTCGGTTTAAGCTCTGAAT
>DASWTL010000403.1:0-4770 GCA_036402155.1 Sphingobacteriaceae bacterium
ACTAAATGTTTCTGGATAAGGAATGTAATACCGGAAAGGCTTATGGGATTTTGCATGAGCCCAGGCATCTATTATTATTTACAATTAAACAATCTGCGGCTATGAGCGGAATGATGATCTTCTTGCCAGTGGCGGCTGTACTAAGAACTTTGCAAAAAAAACTTCATTTATAAATTATCTCTTTTTAGCCATGAGCGGTAGGCTCTCTCAGACATGATGAATTAGATTTATAACTAAATAGAAGGCTTCGCGAATACAGTATTAACTTTTATACTATTCCGCTCTATGCCGCGGAGGCATCTCACTTTTTCCTTGATGAAAAAGTAAGCAAAAAATCAAGAACACAACGATGCTCAGCCGCCGTTCTGTTCGGGCCACCGCGCGTGCTTCGGTTACTGTTGTGAGGTTTTATTGGTGTATGTACTTTGGTTAGGGCAGTTTTCCCACCGGACGTACCGTAGTGCCAGGATTGGTTAGACGCTCTGCATTGGCACCATGCAACCCCCTCATTCTGCATGAACCTGGCCGACGAAGGTTGTGGCTTCCTGATACTAACCTTACCTGTCACTGACGGAAAGCATGCATGGCGGCTAGCATCATTATGCTAAAGAAATCGTTTAAATAAGAAACCTTTTAGCATTGCATCGTTGTATAGTCGCCATTCAACAGAACAAACATTAGCCGATAAACCCAAGTTAACAGCACCAGCCGTTCATACCCTGTAGCCAAAGCACTAACCTTTCGGGTCGCTCAGCCGCATTGTTTTCTGCGGTAGCTTCAGGCCCACATACAGCAGAACCATTAAAGCTGAAAACGCAGCCGTGGCTTTTTGGTGACTTTTCAGCTACAGGAAAAGTTACTAGGCTTCCCGCGCCAATGAGCGGGTAGATGATCTTCTTGCCGAAGGCGGCTGTACTAAGGGGTTTTCACAAAAACTTCTGTTTACATAATAGTTATGCTAGTACTCCTGTGACCAGAGCGTGTAAGGTTTTTTCACAAAAACTTCTGTTTACATAAAGTTATGTTAGTCCTCCTCTGACCAGAGCGTGACGTATCCGCGGTTATAAGCGGAATGATGATCTTGCGGGGGGCGGCTGTATTAAGAGCTATTCCAACTAATATTTACGAACTCCTGCGGCAGGCTTTTTGCATATCACTCTCTATAGCTGTCCTTTAAACCAACGGATGTAACATTTGTAACCATTAATCCCGGATCTTGCCTGCACATTTGCTATTCTGTCAGAGTCTGATTAAACAGGATTTCTTCAGCTTAACAAACATCGAATTATGGACACAAAATTAGGCCTCAGACAAAACTGGAAGCAGTTTGTAATCCTGGTCATTATCAACGGATTCGTTGGAGGTATGATCGGACTAGAAAGGACCATCCTGCCTAAACTGGCAGAAGAAGAGTTTGCCATCGTAGCCAATTCGGCCATTCTGTCTTTTATTGTTGTTTTTGGTTTCACCAAAGCCATTACCAATTATTTTGCCGGTGCACTTGCCAACAGGGTAGGCAGAAAAAATCTCTTAATTTATGGCTGGATCATCGCTTTGCCCGTTCCACTCCTGCTTATGTTTGCCGGCAGCTGGAACTGGATCATTTTCGCTAACATTTTACTGGGAATCAGCCAGGGGTTAACCTGGTCATCTACTGTGGTTATGAAAATTGACCTGGTAGGCGAAAAAGACCGGGGATTTGCCATGGGATTAAATGAATTTGCCGGCTATGTAGCTGTAGCTATTGTTGCACTTTTAAGCGGATACCTTGCCAGTATGTATGGGTTAAGGCCCTACCCTTTTCTAATTGGTATCGTGTTAGCGGTATTTGGACTGCTATCCAGCATTTTCCTTGTGAAAGATACCCGTAAGTTTGTTACGCTTGAAAGCGCTACATCCTTACTGAAACCACTTAAAAATATCTTTTTTGATACCACAGTTCGCCATCATAATCTTTCGTCTGTTACACAGGCAGGATTGGTAAACAATCTTAACGATGGTATGATATGGGGGTTATTACCCATTTTATTAGCCACCAGAGGTTATAACCTGGCCGAAATAGGGATGATCGTATTTATATATCCGGCCGTATGGGGGATGGGACAGCTGTTTACGGGTAAGCTTGCTGATTTGATCTGCAAGAAAAAATTACTCTTCTGGGGTATGCTTCTTCAGGGAATTGCTATTGTGCTGCTGGTATATGCTCACAGTACGTTTCATTTTGTAACTATCTCCGTAATATTAGGCTTAGGTACGGCAGTGGTTTATCCCGCATTTCTTGCCGCAATTGCAGATGACACCCGACCGGAACAAAGGGCAAAAAGTATTGGTGTCTTCAGGTTATGGCGCGACTCGGGCTATGCTTTTGGCGCCATACTTTCCGGAATCCTTGCAGATTCACTTGGACTAAATTATGCCGTTGGGTTCATTGGGGTATTAACCATACTGTCGGCTTTAATAATTCAGGCCCGGATGAGATGCACCACACAACTGTGCGCGGATAATACCAGGCACGTTCCCCTAACCCTGACATCTGCATAAATAACTGACAAATAAATTGATACAAAATACACTTTTGTTAAACCTTTAGCATTGTAACTTTTGTAACCGTCGGCGGATTGTATATCTAAGATCTTTGCAGTAAATAAATAGGAAAAAATTAACATGGAAATATTAGGCCTGGTATTAGCTGCAGTGGTTGGAATCTCATTAGGATTAATTGGAAGCGGCGGTTCTATTTTAACTGTTCCAATCCTGGTATATATTATGGGTGTAGACCCCGTACTGGCCACCGCTTATTCATTATTTATTGTCGGGGCAACCTCGCTGGTTGGGGGAATTCAAAGCGCTGTTCAAAAAAAGGTTGATTTTAAAACAGTTCTAATCTTTGGAATTCCATCCATTGCAGCAGTTTATGCCACCCGGCTTTGGCTGGTTCCTATCATTCCGCAGGAAATAGTAACAGTAGGAACATTTGTTATTACAAAAGCCATTGCCTTAATGTTGCTGTTTGCAGTGGTCATGATCCTTGCATCTGTAAGTATGATCATGCCTGAGAAAAGCTCTCAGACTGAGGACGATACCCCTCTGAAGTATAATTACCCGTTGATATTGCTTGAAGGACTTGGAGTAGGTATGCTCACCGGCCTTGTGGGTGCCGGGGGCGGATTTCTGATCATTCCGGCGCTGGTTTTATTAGCTAAGATGCCTATGAAACTGGCAGTAGGAACCTCGCTTTTTATTATTGCGGCAAAGTCGTTGTTTGGATTTATCGGAGATTTACAGGGAAGTCAGCTGATTGATTGGAAACTACTAGGTGGATTTACAGCGCTGGCCATAGCCGGTATTTTTGGTGGCATAGTGTTGTCAAAGAAGATATCAGGCGACAAATTGAAAACGTCATTCGGGTGGTTCGTATTGGTAATGGGTATCTATATCATTATCAAGGAGATATTTTTCCCTTCCATCGGAGGACACTAAAGACAGTGGTATATGTTAGGAATAAAATTTAAAACATTGAAAATCAATTACTTTTTTGGTTCCGGAAGGTTTACGAATGCAACTAATGTTACCAAAAAAGACCAAAAATCGGCGGACATTTGTATATATAATTAATCTAACTATTTAATCATAATTAAAACTGATCATTATGTTTTTTCAACACGTTTATGATAAGAGCCTTGCACAGGCCAGCTATTTTATCGGCTGTCAGAAAGCCGGAGTAGCTGCTGTTATTGATCCGAAAAGGGATGTAGATACCTATCTTGAAATTGCCAAAGCCAATAACATGAAAATCACGCATGTTCTTGAAACTCATATCCATGCTGATTTTCTTTCCGGATCCAGAGAGTTGGCCAAACTTACCGGTGCAGAAATGTACTTGTCTGACGAGGGCGGTGAGGGATGGGAATATGAGTTTCCTCATATTGGAGTTAAGGACGGCGATAAGATCAAGCTGGGTAACCTGACATTTGATGTTCTTCATACTCCCGGCCATACTCCGGAAAGCATCAGCTTTCTGTTAACAGATAATCCGGCAATTAATAAACCGGTCATGCTGTTCACCGGTGACTTCGTTTTTGTTGGTGATATCGGACGTCCGGATCTGCTTGAGAAAGCTGCCGGAATGAAGGGAACCCAGGATATTGGTGCCAAGCAGATGTATGAATCCATTAAAAAATTCGAAGCACTACCTGATTATATCCAGGTTTGGCCGGGACACGGCGCCGGATCTGCCTGCGGCAAGGCATTAGGCTCAGTACCTAGCTCTACAGTAGGATATGAAAAACTCAGAAACTGGGCTTTTCAATTTGAAAAGGATGAAACCGGCTTTGTGAAATATTTGCTGGAAGATCAACCCGAACCGCCTAAATATTTTGCTATGATGAAAAAGCTGAATAAGGTTGATCGTCCGTTATTAACTGAAGTACCAAAGCTAAGGGAACTCTCAGCAGAAGAATTAAAGGCAAATCTGGCCAAAGGAATGAAATTAATTGATGCCCGTGATAAATCGGATTTTGCAACAGGTTTTATTCCGGGAAGCATTAATATCCAGGGAAATAATTCTTTTGCAACCTGGGCAGGCTGGTTTTTAAAGTATGACGAACCATTTATGCTTCTGGCCGATGAGAAAAAATTGGATGACCTGACCAGGAAATTAATGCGGATTGGTCTGGATAATATTGAGGGTTATATTGCAGACACTTCGGGATGGGAAGAGACCGGTGGCACGTTGCAGAAAGCCAACATTATCTCTCTTGAAGAAACTAA
>DASWTL010000404.1:0-4638 GCA_036402155.1 Sphingobacteriaceae bacterium
GATAATGAATATTGGTACGTTTGGGAAGTGTTTCCGGATCAATTTTAACAACAGGACCCAATAAAATTATCTGCCATTCTGGTTTTTTCTCTGCAATTTTATCGATAAGCTCAATATCAAAACGTTCGTCTATAACTCCATAAAATCCAAGCTTTGGATTAGGGATTGACTTTTGATCTATAGGCTCGGCATTTTTGCGTCTTGCCTTTAAGAAATGCTCGCGTTCAATACTGCTTGGGAATGCGTGTATATTGTCATGCTGATCTTTTTTAGCTTCATATAGAGAAACTCCTCCTGTAAATACCACATCAGCCAATTCCAGTAGCTTACGCTCTAATATTTTTAATTCAGGCGGAGCAAATTTGAACTGTGAAAGCTCATCCATGCAGTCATATACTATTAAACGAGGATGAAAAGTTTCGGTAAACGCCAAAGCCATTGGGGTGTAGTACCAAAAAATAAATTTTGAGAGATCTTCCTTTTTCAGGAATTTATGGAGAAGATCTTCAAGCAATTCATTCACATCATCCTTGCTCAAACCATCCGGTAAATGCGGTACTCCGACCCACAGGTTCTCTTCACGTTTGGAAAAAGATATAAAGGCATCGCCATCACTATCAAAAACAGGCTCCTCAACAAAGTATACATTATAATCCTTAGAAAATCTGGTAAGAAGATGCTGAGGGCGCTGATAAACAAAATCCCATCTAAGATGGGAAAAACAGATAAGATTTGTAGGTAGATTAGTCATAGGTCTCATAGTTAACACTGAAAAAACATTGTTTTCAGGCCAAAGTTTGAGAACGGGCAAAAAAAATTAAATACTGATATTATTATAATTTTTTTTGTTTATTTATTAAATTGTTAAGAAAATTAACATCAGGAAAGAGCCGTAATTTAATCTGCAAGTTAAATTGGATTTAAGTGCGGCATTCACCGTTCCGAAACATGTGAGGCCGTTATAAGCTCTTTCAACAGGTTTCTTATATCAGAATGATCCCGAACATAGAATGCAGCAGCTGAAATATTACTCCCTACCTTGATCGTTATGGCATCAGAGGGTAAAACTTTAAAGATATCTTCATCAGTATGGTCATCACCTACTGCCATAATAAAATCGTAGTCATCTTCTGCCAGCCAGGTTAATGCAGATTTGCCTTTATTTATTTCCATGCTTTTAATCTCAATCACTTTATTACCTCGTAATATTTGAAGGCGCTTATCCCTGATTAAGTATTCCAGATTATTTAATAATTCGTTAGCCCTAAGTTCGCCAAACCCCCTTTCAACCTTTCTATAATGCCATACCAATGAATAGCTCTTCTCTTCAATAAACGAACCGGGAGTTCGATCAGAATAAGTTTCTAATAACGGATAGATATCTTTTTTCCAGGTATCTACGAGCTCCGGAAGATTTACCCATCCCTGATCTGATTTTTTATGCCACGCTCCATGTTCAGCAATCATATCTAAATTCAGATCGGAAAACCATTCTTCCAACGTATTGTAATTTCTGCCGCTAATTAAAACAACCTTGTTTTCGGGTATTGTGGATAGTTGTTTTAAAATATCAAGTAACTCTTTATCTGGCGAGGCCTTATATATATTAACATTAAACCCTACCAGTGTTCCGTCATAATCCAGGAATATTATCCGCTTATAAGCAGAGTTATACTTATGCTTGATTTTTAATAAAGTATTTTGATTTACCTGCTTAGCCAACATGGAATGCTGCAATTGCTTAACTTCAGCTAACCTGTCCATAAAAATTTTTGCCCAGTGCTTAACATTAAATTTACTCACAATCTGACGCATCGGTACCATTCTTCTTTCCTGTTCAGGCAATGGCATCTGCAAAGCCTCGGCAATAGCTGCTTTTATGGCAACAGCATCATTGGGGTTTACTATCAGTGCATCACTTAATTCCTTGGATGCTCCAGCCATTTCGCTTAAAATCAGCACCCCATCATTCTGCGTTCGGCTTGCAACATACTCTTTGCTCACCAGATTCATACCATCACGCATAGGCGTAATTATACAGATATCTGCGATCTGATATAATGCAGAAAGTATATAAATGTCGAAGGATCTGTAAAAATAATGTATAGGATGCCAGTTTATGGTTCTATAACGCGCATTAATATTGCCAACTATTTTATCGATTTCATCTTTGAGTTCCTTATATTGTTGTACAGTGTCCCGGGAAGGTACAACCACCATATAGAGCATCACTTGTTCAATATATTCGGGATTTTCCTGTAATAATAATTCAAAAGCCTGTATGCGTTGTAAGATTCCTTTACTGTAGTCTAAGCGGTCTATAGAAAGACAGACCTTCATCCCGTTAAACGTATCTTTAAGGATATTTATATTTTCTTTTACAGTTTCATCATTTACAAGATTCTCGAATTTTACATTGTCAATACCCATTGGAAACGCTTCAACCACAGTTGAACCGTGATCCGTTGAGATAATATTTGCATTTGCTGTTACCGGAAGTATTCGAGTTGATGAACTGATAAAATGCCGGCAGTCGTCATACGTATGGAACCCAACCAGATCTGCACCCAACATACCTTGTAATAATTCTTTACGCCAGGGAATCAATCTGAATAATTCATAAGAAGGAAACGGAATATGCTGAAAAAAACCAATGGAGACACTAGGAAGCTGGTTTTTTAGCAATTCAGGTAAAAGCAGCAATTGGTAATCATGCACCCATATAATATCTCCAGGTTCAGCAATATCCAGAATAGCATCCTTATATTTTTCATTTACAGATTGATAATAGTTCCAATATGCTAAATCGTACCGGGCATATGTACTCATATAATGGAATACAGGCCATAGTATTTCGTTGCAGAATCCCTCATAGAAATTGTTAATTTCTTCATGATCCAAAAAAACAGGAAATAAATTCTGACCAGCAATTTTCTGTGCTATATCATTCTGTACACCCATATCAGGAATTTCAACACCAGGCCACCCTACCCAAACATTATTCCGTTCTTTATACACAGTATTAAGACCTGTAGCCAAACCGCCTTCACTGGGAATAAGATCTATGCTTCCATTAAATTCCTTAACTTTTACAGGTAACCGGTTTGAAACTATGATGGTTTTGCTCATGGTACTAGCAGATTAAATAAACGAATGCTTACATGAGAACAGAAGAGCCTAATGTTCTGTCCGGGGATCGTCAGCAAGAATTTCCAGGTCTGGATTTTGAATATAACTGGCGTACCAACGTATTGCTTCAATGATCAAGCCGGGATCTTCCCCGTTATATCCCATTGTTTCGAACACCAGCATTTCACCATTATCATCAGCAAAAAATTGTACTTCTTCATAGTTTGCGGTAAACCGTTCACCTTCTAAACAGTAAACCCCAATTCTAAGGGTGCCGTCGCGATGGTAAATAATGTCCTTGCATGGACTATCCGGTTCCTTTAATAAAAGAAATATATCTTGCCCCATGCTAGATTTAACAATGATTTTTGAATAAGGTTGGCAATTTTAATATAAAACTATATCAAAACTTTAAAAAAAAGCACTTGTTATAAACATGTAATAGAATCATGAAACTGGTCAGGTAAACATGAGAAATTTCATTTATATCCTTTTTTTGCTATCCTTTTTTGATGACATCATTCGAACCTTCTACCCATCGAATTCCAGCTGAAATAATCTTAATTCATTAACCCGGTTTAATACAATGGAAGCTAGAAATTCCCATACTAACCATGCACAAACTTTGACAATGATGCAATTACTTCATAAAATCAGCGAAAAATCTCAAGCTTCTTTGGAGCCTTATGCATTAATCTCCGGCAAATAAAAAAATAGAAATGTTGAATCTCACTGGTGATAGACATATCCTCATCAATAGCGATAAGCTATCGGATAACAAAGTCCCACTTAATTAATTAATTTATAAATGATTTTTTATGAACCAATTAAATACAACATATAAAGTATTAATTAACTTAAGAACGCATAGAAAAAGTCAAACATCTGGTTTTTGAAAAACCATAATATAAACTGTACAGTTAATTTTAATATATACACTAATTAATATGGATTATGGGAAAAGATAGAAATGGAAAATTTATTGCACCTAAGGGACGACCATCTGGATCAGGAAAAAACACTGCGGGGCTAAAAAATGCATTTGCAGTTAATAATCCGGAAAAGGAAAACGAAATCACGGAAAGGTATACTGATAATATTGATGAACCAACCCCTAGCATTCATGTACGGCATCCTAACCGTAATGTAAGTAAGGGTTTAGATGATGAGGATTAATTTAACAAAAGAATTATGGAAATAATATCAAAATCAGAATTTGCAGAACTTGCAAACTTCAAATCAGAATGTAGCATATCAATTTATTTACCAACCCACCGGTCGGGAGTTGAAGTTAATGAACAACAGGATCTGATTGTATTCAAAAACTCGCTGCAACAAGTTCGCAGATCTTTACAGGGCAAGGGATATAATAATTCACAAATAGATGAAATTCTAAAACCAGGAACAGAACTGCTTCAGGATGACAGTTTTTGGTATAATTTAAGTGGTGGCCTTGGTATTTTCATAGCCAAAGGATTTTTTAAAACAGTAAAATTTCCCAAAGCGGTT
>DASWTL010000405.1:0-1891 GCA_036402155.1 Sphingobacteriaceae bacterium
ATAAAGCCTGAGATGTACCTCCACGCTCTTCCATACTACCTCTAAGCATATACATCATAAGCCAGGCAATTTCTTCACTTATTGCCCTTTCTTGTTTGGATTCAAATTCAGCTATTACACTACCTTCATTGTCTGTAATTCGCTGAACCAGAATAGGTTCAGTTTTCATTCCATTGTTTAAAAATGTAGCATAGGCTTTCACCATTTCAAAAACTGAAACATCATTTGGGCCTAAACTGATCGATGGGACGGATTGCAGATCACTTTCTATACCACATTTATGGGCATATTCAACCACTTTGTCTGAACCAACCATTTCTGTAACCTGTGCCGTAATGGAATTAACAGACCTTGCAAGGGCTCTTCTTAAAGTCATTTCCTGATAAGTAAAACTGGCACTGGCATTCTTAGGTTCCCAGTATTTAGTTTGATTGCCATCCTGATATTCTAATTTCACAGGCTTATCAACAAACTTATCACAGGGATTCATGCCGTTTTCAAGAGCAGCCAGGTAGGCAAAAGGTTTAAATGTTGACCCTGCCTGGCGTTTTGACTGATTAACGTGATCGAACTTAAAATATTTATTATCTATACCACCAATCCATACTTTAATATGCCCTTTAAAGGGATCCAGCGTCATCATTCCTGTATTCAATATTTTTGAGTAATATTCTATGGAATCAAGGGTTGAAAAAGTAACCTCTTTACTGCCATCCCAGCTAAAAACCTTCATCTTTTTTGGACGTTTCAGATAGTCCATAATAGAGTCCTGGTTATTATTATATCGCTTTTTAAGCGCACTGTAATATGGAAGGCGTTTAGCGGCACTTTCAGCAAAGTTGGGAATTTCCTTATTCTCAGAGTCTCTCCAGGGATCCTGGCCGCTCCATTCATTGTTTAAACGACGTTGTAAAATGGGCATTTGGTTAGCTACTGCTTCTTCAGCATATTCCTGCATCCGGGAATCAATGGTTGTGTAGATTTTCAATCCGCCTTCGTAAAGGTCATAGCTTTTTTCGTCAAGCCAATCCTTTAAATAAGATTCAACTGCGGCACGCAAGTAAGAGTCGCCTGATACTCCTTCTTCAAATTCGCCATTAACTATCTTTAATTCCCGTTTACTATATTTTTGAAATTCAGCAGGAGTAAGGAAGTCGTATTTTTGCATTTGAGCAAGTACAACGTTCCGACGCTCTAATGATTTATCCGGATTTATTAATGGGTTATAGGTAGTGGTGGCTTTAAGCATCCCAACTAAGGTTGCAGATTCTTCTACCTGGAGTTTAATAGGTTCTTTATTAAAATATTTTTTAGAAGCGACTTTAATTCCGAATGTATTACTACCAAACGGAACCGTATTAAGATATAGCGTAAGTATCTCGTCCTTAGTGTAATATCCCTCGAGTTTTAAAGCTGTTATCAGCTCCTTCACTTTATAAATCAAGGTTCTGGCAAGAGGGATATACTTGATTATACCCTGCGACCGTTGATTTCGAGTTTTATAAAGATTTTTTGCGAGCTGCTGGGTAATGGTACTTGCTCCACGCCGGTCGCCAGAAACTGTTGAAACCAAACTTGAAACCATTGACCGGACGTCAATGCCACTATGTTTATAGAACCGAACATCTTCGGTAGCAATTAAAGCGTCTATTACACTTGGAGCAATTTTGTTATACTCAACCGGTGTTCTGTTTTCCTTGTAATATCTACCTATCAGTTTTCCGTCGGCGGTATAGAGTTCAGATGGCAGACGCATGTTAGGCGATTTAATATCACGAATATTAGGGGAGTACCCAAAAAGTCCAAGGAAGTTAAGTTCTATAGCGAAGAAAGTTAGTAGAATAAAATATATAAGAATAAAAATATATCGGAGCGGCTTATTGGAAATTCT
>DASWTL010000406.1:0-8730 GCA_036402155.1 Sphingobacteriaceae bacterium
CCAGGTTTTTCCACCATCGGTACTTTCTGACTGAAGAAGGAAACATTGCGAGATATCTTTTGGTTCATTCCTGATCATCGCGATCAGCTTTCCGGATTTCAGCTCAACAACATGGGGCTCAACTAAACTTGCTACATAATCCTTCGGGCGCGGAATCTCACCGATCACCTTCCAGCTTTTTCCATCGTCAGTGGATTTCTCAGCAATAATTGAATATTTTCGATCCTTTTCGAGGGTTGCTATATACAAAAGGTCGCCGTTTTTTAGTGATATTGGCCCGTGAGGCGCCGTTCCGGCTGTGCGTACCGGTTCCTGCCAGGTTTTACCCATATCCTCTGATCTCCTCACCCAGTTACCCAGCCACAGCTTCTTCGTTTCGACCGGGATTTTTTCACCAATTCGAAAATATTTATGATATGCTGCCTCATAGTTCGGTCTTTCAAAAGCCAGAGACGTAAACCAGCTTACCAGCAAAGTTCCCCTTTGTGTCTGAATTAATCCTGCATCACGATCATCAAGTGCAGTGCTGGTGATCGTTTCCGGTTCTGACCACGTTTTGCCATTATCATCAGAACTAATCATCTGCGTTTTTCCATATGGACATACGTGAGCGTCACGATCACCAGAAAAAGCTACAATAAGTTTTCCTTCGCGTGTTTTTGCTATAGTGGGCCAGCCAATGTAACGATTTGGCTCTACTACCCTCTTTTTTATAACCACATGCCCGTTAGTATTTAAAGCGAACTCTGTACCCTGACCAAGGAATCTCCCGGGCTCAATGCAAATAATTTTCTCTTCAATTATCGAAGCAATCTTATTATCCGGGAAAGGACCGGGAATAAAATGATTTCCTGTTACACTTTGTTCCGAAACATCCTGCTGTTTGCTCCAGGCAGCAAGCGGCAGCATTCCTGCTGTTGCAATGCCTGCAATATTCAAAAATTTACGCCGGTTTAGAGTATCCGGTTTTTTATTTCTTTTACTAGTCATCCTTGCCTTTCTCTATGATAAATCCATCATTCTTTTTAACACCGCCGGGTAACAATCACCCTCTGTAGTCCCCTGGCCCGGCATCTGGTAACCAAAGGTGATACTATCTCCAAAACATATTATGTTCCTTACTTCCGGAAAAAGCATCATAATTGCCTGGTAAACTGCGGTAGCAATAACCCTGTATCCATTTGCAGTTGGATGCACACCATCAGTATTTCCTGTGTTCGCCTCATTCTGAAAAAGTGAATTTTTATCCGTACCTGAGCCTCCGCAAGCCTGAAGAATTGCATAAATATCGATCACAGGACAGCTGTTTTCGGAAGCTAACCTTTTAATGATAGTATTAGCTGATCTTACCATGCCTTCCGGACCACTATCGTCATACCTTTTTCTGTCTTGCCTGAGAAATATATAGTCCGTATTCACGGGAGGTGAAGTCATCAGGATAAGCTCTGAATGCTTCTTAATCTCAGTAATAAGTTTTTGATAATTCTTCTCAAAAAGTTCAACTGGAATCCTTTTTTCCGGACTTAGCATGTCGTTTGTCCCAACCATCAGCACTACAAGCTGCGGATATGCCGCAAATACATCACTTCCCAGTCTTTGTAAAAGATCCGAGGTATTATGGCCATTCACCCCTGCATTAGTAATTATTACCTGACGAGCGATATGTTCTTTAACAAATGGGGTCATCTATACTGAAAGTATTGATCCTGTGCGTTACCAGCTTGTCCAGCCACCGTCAACCGGCAAATTCTGACCGGTTATGTAGGAAGCCGCATCCGATAATAGAAACGCTACCGCTCCGGCAATCTCTTCAGATCTGCCGATGCGCCCCATAGGCGATTTCAATGCAAGTCGTTCTATAAATTCTGGGTGATCCCGCTGCACGCCGGGATTAGGAAACGGCCCGGGAGAGATACAGTTGCATCGCACATTTTGCAATCCCCAGTGTACTGCCAGGTATCGGGTCATTTGGATGATACCGGCTTTATTTATCCCATATTCAATGGGATTTTTATTCATTGGCGACTTATAAGCCTTAGGATCGGGGGATACCATGCCATACATACTTGAAAACAGAACCAGGCTACCTCTGCCTTCTTTTGCCATGTAGGTACCAACTTCCCGGTTAAGTAAAAAGGTTGCAGTTAATGCGCGATGATTTACATCATCAAAATCCTTCTCAGTAAGATCTTCCATTGCTTTTGCAGTAGACGCGGCCGTAAGGTTTACGTATCCGTGAGGTACGCCGTATAGTTTAATTTGGTTGGCCACAAATTGCTTTATTGCCCCTTCTCCTTCTGCATCCCAGGTAACTGGTATAACATCAGGGCTGAGATTAGCAGTTTCTACAAACTCCTGCGCCTTAGTATCAAGATCTATACAAAGCACCCTTGCACCGGCTGCGCGTAAAAGCAATATGGTTGCCTGCCCGAGATAACCGGCGCCGCCAAACACCCAGATGTCTTTACTCTTAAGCGATAATATTTGAGAAGTCAGATTATCCATATTAATTTGTAAAATTTGCGGTTAAGCATTCAGACCACCGTCCATTAAAATATTTTCGCCATTTATATAAGCACCAGCTTCAGACGCTAATAGAACCATTAAGCCTTTAATATCGTCATTATTGGCCATCCGTTTTAGCGGCACCTTTTTATTGTAATTTTCAAGAAACCGTTCGGGCTGATTATTAAACAATCCGCCCGGGCTTACACAATTGACCCGGACATTTTTCCCGGCATACATCTTAGCAAGATATCGGGTTAAATTTAACAGCCCTGAGTTATGAAAGTAATAATCAGGCGGTGGATTTTGGTTCATATCTGTTCCCTCATAATTCGACAGATCAGGACCAAACATTCCCATCATGGAACCAATATTAATAATACTTCCACCACCGCTTTTTATAATCAGGGCGGCCATCTCACGCAAAATATCCATCATACCTGTGGCATTTACACGCATAGATTCAGCAAATTCCTCAATAAGCGAATCATAGCTCTTCATAGGCCTGGAAACAGCATTATTTACAAAGCCATTCAATTTTCCAAATTTTGTCATGATAGCCTTACTAAGATCCAGTACAGACTGGTGATCTCCCTGATCTAACTGAAAACCATGTACATCCAATCCGGCTGCCTGGAATTTCTGAGCTACCTCTTCAATTTTTTCTTTGTTTCTGGACGCAATAATAACAGTTGCTCCTGCTTCAGCAAGCCCCTCAGCAATACACTTTCCATAATTGCCTGCACCGCCAGTTACCAGGATAACCTTACCGGTAAGATCCAATAATTGTTTAACGTTCATTTTTATTTAATAAATATTGTCTTTCCACCTTGCTTTAAGCTCTCATCTCCGGCAATGATCGTTTTTATGATCTGCTCTGTTTTGTAAAACTCCAGTCGTGGTTTGCCTTCCTCTACCGATCGGATAAATTCGATGATATTATCACGGAACATGGCATAGGAGTTTTTTATTTCTACAAGTTTCCAGTTCTGCTGTCCAAATAATGAGATCTGAAAAGTGCCGGATATTTCCATAAACAAATGGATAGTTGCCTGCAAACCGCCTTCAAAATCTATTTTCACAATCGCCTGATCCTGTCTTCCTAAATTTGTTACACTTACCGGTTTTGGATCATCCATAATAGAAAAAACAGCTTCCAGCATATGAACACCATATTTTATCCAGTCTTTTTTGCCTACTGCAGTGATAAGCTCAATTTTACCGAGGGAACCGAGGTCTGTTTTTGCAGCCATACATTCGCTTGCATATCGCATAGAAGAACAGGACATTATAAACTTACCTTTGGCTATCTCTGAAGCAAAATAATCAAGATCTTCAAGGGTGCTACATAGCGGTTTATCTATAAACAATGGAATTCCCGCATCGATAAATGGTTTGGCCATCTCGCGATGGTTCTCCGGGTCATCTCTGGCCAGGATAACAGCGTCCACGGCTTCTATCATCTCTTCAGCAGTTTCTACCACGTTCGCTATGCCTCCGGTTAGTGCAATTTGCTCTGAAAGTCCCTTCTCCTGCGACAAAACATGCGTAACTTCTGCTGCAGGCAAGCCCAGAGTGGCTTTGTTTGCCTGCAAATAATTGGTAACGCCGGGATAACCAAGTGAAGTTATTTCTTCTCCGTTAAACGTACCATTGATTATTGCTGACCATGAAGATGGATGAGCGTTCCCCGGACTCATACCTATAATACCTATTTTTATCATTATGCTTTTATATTTAAGTCAATTATTAAAATCAAAGCGATAAGCTTAATATTTTCGTCTGCATTTTAAAGATTGTACTATTCCTATACAGTGAAGATCAAATTTAACTTTCAATCCTGCAGCATGGTATTACTTTTTTTTATATTACTAATACTATTATATAGGATGCAAATGGGGAATCATACCAGCAGAACTGAGGAGGGAATCATTTCGCTGATTATACTGAATAACTTTTAATCTTTTCAGCACCAAAGTTTCATCAGGCAAATGCCTGAAAATTAAATTAATTCGGAAGTATTGTAGAACGAAGGTTACTGGATTTTCCGCTCACATCAACCCAGTCGTGCATTATAATAACTTGCTACTCAATGCTTAAATTGCTTGTAAGCTGCAGGATTTCTATTTCTACAAGGGTATTGACAGGGTTAGACTGTCGGAAGGAATGCAGCTTCACAAGTTAATCCGGGTGAAGCTGCAATAATAATATTAAACTACAGCCATTTTCGGCACCAATCTCTTTATATCAGGCTGCCGGGTATGTTTATCCATTAACTCATGTATTTTTAAAACCATATTCTCAGAGCCGATAAAAATGCACGAACGCTGATGCAGCTCATTAACTTCAATATCTAATATCCTTTCAAAGCCATTAGTTGCCATACCTCCTGCCTGTTCAATAATAAACGCCATCGGGTTACATTCATAAACCAGCCGCAGTTTCCCTTTCGGTGCAGCTGCAGTTACCGGATATAAGAAAACCCCACCTTTTATAAGATTACGATGCACATCTGCCACCATGGAGCCAATATACCTCGCCGTATACGGGCGATTTGTCAGGGTATCCTGAACCTGGCAATATTTAATATATTCCTTAACACCATCAGGAAAATGAACGTAGTTACCTTCATTTACAGAATAAATCGTTCCATCCTTCGGAATTGTCAGATCAGGGTGCGAGAGACAAAATTCACCTATCGAAGGATCTAATGTAAACCCGTTCACTCCCCTTCCGGTGGTGTAAACCAGCATAGTTGAAGATCCATAAATGATATATCCCGCCGCAACCTGTTCTGTGCCTTTCTGAAGTACATCCTCCAGCGTGGCTGTACCCAATGCTGTCTTTCGTCTGTAAATGGAGAAGATAGTACCAACCGCTACATTTACATCAATATTTGATGAACCGTCGAGAGGGTCGATGGCTACAATATACTTAGCATTCCTTGAAATTTCGGAGTCGATATGAATACATTCATCATTTTCTTCGGATACAATGATGCAACATTCACCGCCACTTTTTAAAGCGGAAATAAACTGCTCATTTGCATAGATATCTAGTTTTTTTTGCGATTCACCCTGAACATTCATACTCCCTGTTTCTCCAAAAATATCCATCAGACCGGCTTTATTTATTTCACGGTTTATGATTTTAGCCGCTATTCCAATATCCCGCAGCAGCCTGGAGAGCTCTCCTTTTGCGTATGGAAAATCTGCCTGATTCTCAATGATAAACTGTCCGAGTGTTTTAATTCCTGCCATAGTGATGTTATTTTCAAAGGTGATGTATCAGATTAAGGTTTATCAGACCTATAAGGTTTTGAAAACCTTACAGGTCTTTAATATTTCAGGCAGATAGCTGTCTTTCCACAGCATTTAAAAGCACTACCATCTCATTTTCCACTGCGTGAATTGCTTTTACAGTTTTAAAGTAAGAATCAGGCGTAACAGAGATGGAGTCAATACCTTCTTCAACCAGGAACTGTGCAAAATCAGGATAATCTGATGGCCCCTGACCGCAGATGCCCACCTTTATTCCGGCTTGTTTAGCGGCTTTAATTACTGATCTGATCATGGTTTTTACCGCCGTATTACGCTCGTCATAAATATGTGCTACTAATGATGAATCCCTGTCTATTCCTAAAATCAGTTGCGTCAGATCATTAGATCCTATTGAAAAACCATCAATATGCTTTGCAAATTCATCGGCCATAATTATATTGGAAGGCAGCTCTGCCATAAGGTAAACCTCCAGTCCGTCCTGGCCACGCTCCAATCCAAAGTCCTTCATTACTTCATAAACTTTGAATAATTCTTCCACAGTACGACAAAAAGGGATCATCACCACAACATTCTTAAGGCCCATTTCTTCACGTACCTTCTTTATAGCCTTCAATTCCAATGCAAAAGCTTCCTTGTATTCAGTTGAATAGTAACGTGAGGCGCCGCGCCATCCTATCATAGGATTTTCCTCCTTCGGTTCGAAATAACTACCTCCAAGCAGGTTGAAATATTCGTTGCTTTTGAAATCTGAAAATCGTACAATTACTTTCTCAGGATTGAAAGCTGATGCAATTTTGGCAATACCATAAGCCAGCTTATTGATAAAGAAATCTTCTCCGTCTTTAAATCCTTTTGTAAGATTATTTATCTGCTTTGAAAGGTCTTCATCATTCAGCGTTTTATGTTTCAATAATGCCAAAGGATGTGCTTTTATGTAATTGTTAATAATAAACTCTTCCCTCGCTAGTCCTATTCCTTTACAGGGAAGATTTGCAAAATGAAATGCAAGATCAGGAGAAGCAACATTGAGCATGATCGGCGTATTGGTTCGGGGTAAGGATGAAATAGCTGTTTCCTGTTTGGTATAACTTATTACTCCTTTATAAATCAGCCCAACATCACCTTCTGCGCACGAAGCTGTTATTACATCGCCATCTGTTAAAAGCTCCGTGGCATTTCTACAACCCAATATGGCAGGTACCCCCATTTCCCGGGCAACAATAGCAGCATGACAGGTTCTTCCACCTTTATTGGTTATAATTGCCGATGCTTTCTTCATGATGGGTTCCCAATCCGGATCCGTCATATCGGTAACCAGGATATCACCTTCAATAAATTCTACATGATGGATATCCTCCAGCATCGTCAAAATCTTTACTTTTCCACTTGCAATCTTATCACCTACGGCAATGCCTCTAAGAATGATCTTTTCCTCTCTGTCCTTGTCACTTATCAAATATTCTGTAATAGTATCCTGATCCTTACGTGAATGAATGGTTTCTGGCCTGGCCTGAACGATATACAATTCATTGCTGATACCGTCAACGGCCCATTCAATATCCATCGGACACCAGTGTCCTTTTAAATTTGTATAATAATTTTCTATGGCCATTACCCACTCTGACAGCTGCAAAGCCATCTCCTCTGAAATACAGAAGCTGTTTTGTTCATCTGCTGTAGTTTTCACCACTTTAACACGTTCTCCTGCAACGGTGCTGTAAATCATTTTGCGGTCTTTTACACCCAACTTCTTTTCAATTAATGCCGGATAGCCAGCCTTTAAAGCAGGTTTATATATCAGAAATTCATCCGGTGAAACAGCACCCTGCACTACCAGCTCCCCAAGACCGTTTGAACCGCTGATCACCACCACATCTTTAAACCCACTTTCTGTATCAATAGAAAAAGCCACACCTGAAGCTGCCAGATCAGATCGCACCATTTTTTGAACACAGACCGATAAGGCAATCTGGAAGTGGTCATAACCAAAATTTTCGCGGTAGCTGATCGCCCGGTCGGTAAATAGGGACGCGAAACACCTTCGCACAGCATTTAGCAGGGCTTCCGTACCACACACATTTAAATAACTTTCCTGCTGACCTGCAAATGAAGCATCGGGCAGATCTTCAGCTGTTGCAGATGAGCGGACAGCAACATCTACATTATATTGGTTGTATCTTTCAGAAATCTTTGAGTATGCACCGGTTATATCACTGATAAGATGTTCGGGGAATTGACCATCAACTATCCACTTTCTAATATAAGATCCGCAAATCCGTAATTCTTCCAGATCGTTAATATCCGTTTTATTTACAATCTGTTTTATTTGCTCCTCAAGCTTATTATACTTAAGGAACTCACGGTATGCCTGAACCGTAATTACAAACCCTCCGGGCACATTAACACCCAGTTGAGTAAGGTTCTGGATCATTTCTCCCAACGATGCATTCTTGCCGCCTGCCACATTGATGTCGTTAATTCCAACATGATGCAGTTCCAATATTAGCTGTGTTTTTTTTTCCATGAGCAATACTTTTATGTTATTGTAAAATTATCCTGAATAATACTAGCTTTGTAAATGGTAATTAACAGAAATTGGTACTATCTTAACATCTTTTTAAACCAATTAAGATAATGCGTGTTATCTTAATACCAGTATTATGAATCCACACTTACAAACCATTTCATTACCAAATGACCAATCTTTCAGCGTACAACTTGAAATGGGATTGAGTTTGTATAAGCAATGGCACTATCATAAAGAGATTGAACTGATTTACTTTATAAGAGGCTCTGGAACAAGATGCATCGGAGACCATGTGGAGAATTTCAAGGAAGATGAAATGCTGTTAATAGGATCAAATGTACCGCATATGATGCGCCCGGATAAAGAATACAATCCGAACAACCCGGATGAAGTTGTAGTCATTCATTTTCTTCCGGA
>DASWTL010000407.1:0-28052 GCA_036402155.1 Sphingobacteriaceae bacterium
GGAAAAGTTGAAAGGTAATGGGCTATGAAAAATGTTTACTCCATTTCAATATGTATTGATTTATAATAAAGTGTTGTAATTCCCTCATAACCTGAATCAGTAGCTATCATTAGCCAAAATTCGCCATTGGAATTGGTGGTCACTGTGATAGGGTCTCCTGAATTATTTCTGTTAATGATTTTAAACGAAGCTGGCAAGGTAGTGGAAGATCCTATTTTACCAATTACTTTGAATACCTCATTAGATTGTCCGCTTTGAATTTTCGAAATAAAGTTTGGCCGGTAATGGTTTAAATTGTCAATCGTGTTTTTGGGTAAATCATTAACCCCGCCTACCCCAATAGATAAATTCGGATCTCCACCAGCGCCGGCGCCACCAATTAAAGCATTGGAAGCCAGATCAATATCAAATGTTATAGCATACGATCTGTTAGGTTTCAGATTTTCGAATTTACGGACTACGGCCGATAACAGATCGTCACTATGGTTGTTTCCGCTTATCTTCAAAGATTTAATGCTTTGATCTAAAGGCGATGGTAGTGACGTATTGGCAAATTCCAACTCATAAAATGTTTCAGCACCAACCGGATAGTCTGAAAAAAATGACTGCCAGCCCTGATTGCCATCTTCGAATGTAAAACTATAACTGGTTTGGTAATTCTTCTTCTCCTTTGAACAGCCAGATATTATAAGAATCAGGCAAAGTACTTTTAAAAAATAAAATTTCTTCATCGCTATAATTATTTTAGTTGTTTTTTAATAAATTCCTTGAAGAAGCCTGCGTGGCTCCTAAGCAGAATTTCGAATTCTAAAACAATACGGCTGAAATTGGCTGAGTGCTACACTAATTTTACAAAAAGTTAAGAAAGTACAAAGGTGAAAGAAAAGGCTAAAGGATTGAGACAAGAATGTTTAACATCCTTTACTCTTAAGAAGTTCCACAACTTTTTTATCACCCGGAAAGGTCACATCCTCCTGATGCAGATCAGCAATTTTTTTCCATCTGAAGCTCTGGAGTACTTCCTGATCGCCAAAATCAAACAAATGATGTTTAAAGTTAATGAGCAGCTCAGTTTTAGGGCTAACATGATAATATACACAGATTACCTGGCTTTCATCAAAAGCTGATTTTATAAAGAAATCAGTAGTATAAAAGTGTTCAAGTACTTCAATCTCCACATTACACTCTTCAACGAACTCCCGTTTCAGTCCTTCAATCAGGCCTTCCCCGTAAATTAATCCGCCGCCAGGAAACTTAGTGAACCTGGTACCATGCCTTTCTTCATCAGTTAATAAGATCTCTCCGTCAGCACTAAACAAGAGTCCATAAACCCTGACATTAAACGGATACATCATCAAAATGCTTTTTGTTCTGTGTAATATTATCCATGGTCCAGGTGATATCCTTCCGTTTTGCCTCACTTCTAACCGGACAATCAGACATCCGGCAATAGTGGCAGCATTCGGGCAAACATGGGTCTGCGTGGATAAATAATTCGGTTTTTACACTTGCTTTATTATTAATCAATGCATCTACCTGAGACACCTCTTCATGAACAGTCACTAAATCAAAATAGTAAGGCAAGGTAAGATGACAGTCAATATGAAGTTCATTACCGTAACGCTGCGTGCGAAGATTATGAACATCTATCCAGGCCTCCTTGCGATTATTATTTAAAATATTAATAACATCCTGTACTATGATAAAATCCGATTCATCCATTAATCCGCCAATGGATCTTCTGACCAGTTTATAGCCGTGATAAATAATGAACAATCCCAACAGTATGGATAAAATTCCATCAAGGTAATCGATCCCGGTAATATACACCAGAGTTAAACCTGCCACCAGTCCTGCACTGGAGTATGCATCCGTCTGCAGGTGCTTTCCATCACCATAAAGTGTCATTGAATTTAGCTCTTTACTTTTTAAGATCAGGTAATACCCAAGAATAAAATTAATCACCCCTGTTGCTGCAATAATAATAGTACCTGTTAACAGGTCATTAATCTCATAAGGAAAAAAAAGGTTATAAATTGATTTTGAGATGATCAGTACCCCTGCAATCAATATCAGTATCCCTTCGATAAAAACCGAGAAAAATTCCACCTTACCATGTCCGTACGGATGATTTTGGTCGCGAGGTAAGGCTGCAAGATAAATACTATAAAAAGCGAAAGAACTTGCAAGCACATTAACTATGCTTTCAGCAGCATCGGTTAAAATGGCATTAGACGATGTTAGAAAATACGCTACAAATTTCGCCAGCATCAGAATAATGCCGGTTATTAATGAAATCAGGATAATTCTTTTCTGTGGTTGCAAAGCGGCGTAAATTACTAATTTAGATTCTATCCGGTGGGTTTTAATCCCATAAAAAGCTGCAAAAACTTACAAAAATGTAAACGTATTGAGCAAGGGTTTATATATTTGCCAAAATATTCAAAATAATGACAGCTTTATCTGATAGAATAAATAACCTTAGCGAGTCGGCGACAATAAAAATGGCCAAACTCGGCAGAGAACTTGCAGCCAAAGGCGTTGACGTGATCAGCCTTAGTCTTGGAGAAACCGATTTCAATACTCCTGATTTTGTAAAAAAGGCAGCAAAAGAAGCCATAGATAATAACTATTCATATTATACACCTGTTGCCGGTTATCCGGATCTGAGAAAAGCAGTTGCCGGTAAGCTTAAGCGTGAAAACAATCTGGATTATAACTTTGATCAGATTGTTGTGTCTACAGGGGCTAAACAGTCATTGGCAAATGTTATCATGTGCCTTATCAATCCGGGCGATGAAGTAATTATCCCAACACCTTACTGGGTATCCTATTCTGAACTTGTAAAACTGGCAGAAGGAACTTCTGTATTTATAAATACCAGTATTGAGAGCGATTTCAAGATCACCCCTGAACAGCTTGAAGCGGTTATTACTCCGAAAAGCAAACTTTTCATGTTTTCATCGCCAAACAACCCAACAGGAAGTGTTTACAGCAAGGAAGAGCTTGCTGCTCTGGCAAAAGTTTTTGAAAAATATCCTGATATCTATATTATATCTGATGAGATCTATGAGCATATTAACTTTCTTAATGCTCATGAATCAATTGCTCAGTTTCCGTCTATCAAAGACCGCGTAATTATTATTAATGGTTTATCAAAAGCCTATGCGATGACAGGATGGCGTTTGGGTTATTCTGCAAGCAATAAGGAAATTGCAGACGCATGCGATAAGTTGCAAAGTCAGATTACTTCCGGCACCAGCTCGATTTCTCAACGTGCAGGTATCGCTGCCTACGAAGGCGGTTTAGACTCTGTTAAGGAGATGAGAGAAGTATTTTTGCGTCGTCGTAATTTAGTATATGATCTGTTAAAAGATATACCCGGACTAAAAGTTAACTTACCAGGTGGTGCATTTTACTTCTTTCCGGATGTAAGTTCCTTCCTTGGTAAATCAACCGAGAGCGGTGAAGTACTTCGAAACGCTGAAGATCTGGCATTATACCTTCTGAATACCGGGCATGTTGCGGTAGTAAGCGGTGATTCATTCGGCGATCCAAAATCTATTCGTATTTCATATGCTGCTGCTGATGAAAAACTGGTAGAAGCTATGAAGCGCATTAAAGAAGCTTTGGGTAAACTTAAATAGTTTGTTTCTTAACTTCGAAAGTAGATCGGAAAAGAGGGTCATAAATTGTAGTTTAAATCCAGAAAATGACCGGCATTTTTGATAAATTCAATTCACTTAACATCCTCATTATTGGGGATGTTATGATTGATGCTTATTTATGGGGTAAGGTAGACCGCATTTCACCTGAAGCTCCGGTTCCCATTGTGTCCGTTACTCGCAAGGAAAACAGGCTCGGCGGAGCTGCAAACGTTGCACTTAATGTACGTGCTTTAGGTGCTACTCCATACCTCTGTTCCGTAATCGGTCAAGATATCAATGGAAACAACTTCATTGATCTGATGGAAGAACAAGGCCTTCCTTCTGAAGGTTTATTACGAGTGGCTGATCGTCAGACAACAGTTAAAACCCGGATTATTAGTCACAATCAGCAAATGTTGCGGGTTGATGAAGAAAATATCCGCAATATTAATTCCGAAACCACTCAATTGCTTCTGGAACGGATTATGGAAATTATTTCAAGCCGTAATATTCACAATATTATTTTTCAGGACTACGACAAGGGTGTAATTACTGAAGACCTGATCTACCAGGTAGTTGCATTGGCCGAGCAAAAAGGCATCAAAGTTATTGTTGATCCTAAAAAACGAAATTTCCTGAGTTATCATCATGTAACGTTGTTTAAACCTAACCTGAAAGAGCTCAGTGAAGGCTTGAAGATCCACATAGATGCTGGTAATATCCATGAAGTTGAAAAGGCTGTTGACGACCTGAAGAAACAGATTAACGCAAAACATGTAATGGTCACATTATCAGAGCGTGGCGTATATATAAGCAGTAATGGAGAAAATAGATTAATCCCAGCACATATACGGAATATTGCGGATGTTTCAGGAGCCGGAGATACTGTAATAGCCACAACTGCAGTATGTATGGCTGCCGGAATGGATGAATTCCAGACTGCGGCCATAGCTAACCTGGCAGGCGGATTGGTATGCGAATCTGTCGGTGTGGTTCCGATAAACAGAGAGCAGCTGCTCGCGGAAGCAGAAAAGTTATAACTCTATTTGCTTCTAATTGCTTCAACAGGATCTAACCTGGATGCCATAAATGCCGGTATAAAGCCTGAAATAAGTCCAATTGCAGTTGATAAGATAACAGTCAGGATCACTTTATCAGCATCAACCACAATGGCCAGATCCCAAAAGGTTTTAGCCACAAATGCCAATAAATAAACTACCCCCAACCCAATGATTCCTCCCATAAGGCATAGTAATACAGCCTCTATCAAAAACTGGAGCATAATAAAGTAATTCTTCGCTCCCAAAGATTTTTGGATCCCTATTATATTGGTACGCTCCTTTACGGATACAAACATGATATTGGCTATTCCAAAACCTCCTACCAGGATAGAAAATCCTCCAATAAAGGCGCCTGCAATATTTACAATCCCAAAAAGCTGATCCAGTTGTGCAGTAATAATGGTTGTTTTATTTAAGGAGAAATTATCTTCCTCACTCGGGCGGATCCTTCTGATAGATCGCATTAATCCTTTTAATTCACTTTCCAGTTCACTTACAGAGACATTTTCCTTTCCCTTTACGGTGATGTGTGGATCATAACGGTCATTTTTGAGACTTATCAGGCCCCGGGCATGATTCAAAGTCATAAGAACCACCTTATCCAGTGAAATGCCAAGCATATCCTCACCTTCTTCTTTAAACACGCCGATGACGGTCACTTTCCTTCCCATTGCAGTTATCGATTTTCCTACCGGACTCTCATTAGGAAAAAGACCTTCAGCTATGGTTGACCCGAGGAGGACAACCGGGCTTCCGCTTTTCGATTCGGCTTCTGTGAAATATCTCCCATCCAGTAAATCGAACAGGTAGGTTTTATAATACTCATGAGTTGCAGCAATCACCTGTACACCTTCCACACTTTGGTTCTTATATTTTATGGTACGATCATTAATTGAAACTTCAAAAGAAACACCGTCGGCAGTGCCAATGCGGCCAGATAGTTTTTCAAAATCACGTAACCCGGGAACCGGCCGGTTCATATATTTCCACCAGGGATATTCTCCACCACCGCCCCATGGCCACTTTTGAATATAAACTGTGTTACTTCCCAGTTTATCTACGCTGCTTTGTAAATTATTTCTCAGTGTATCTACAGCTGAAAAAACTGAAATAATTGTCATTATTCCAATAGTAATTCCCAGAAGGGATAAAAAAGTCCGCAGCTTATTCTCCCTAAGAGCCTGGGAAGCGAAGCTGAAACTCTCTTTAACAAGCTTTAGGAATATCATATTTATTTAGACTGATAGAGATTGAAATCGTTACAACCACCGGTAACCTATTTTAAAAGAACAAATTAGGTGTGAATGGAATGCAACAAATATCACTATAAACAAAACAAATAAGGTTAAAAATTTATTTCTTAAATTTGCGCCCTGAAATTCACGATACTGCAATGAAATTATCTCAATTTAAATTTAATTTACCAGATTCCTTAATAGCCCACGATCCCTCTCCAAGCCGTGATGAAGCACGTTTAATGGTTCTCGACAAAAAAACCGGGGCAATTGAGCATAAAATATTTAAAGACATACTGGGATATTTCGATGAGAAGGATGTTATGATCATAAATAACACCCGGGTATTTCCTGCACGTTTATACGGAAATAAAGAAAAAACTGGCGCTACCATAGAAGTTTTCCTTCTGAGAGAGTTAAATAAAGAATTGCGTCTATGGGATGTACTGGTTGATCCTGCAAGAAAGATCAGAGTAGGCAATAAATTATATTTTGGTGAAGATGATCTGCTTGTAGCCGAAGTTGTTGATAATACTACCTCCCGCGGAAGAACCATCCGTTTTCTTTTTGATGGCACCGATGAAGAATTCCGCCGTAATATTGAGATCCTCGGAGAAACTCCGTTGCCAAAATACATTAAAAGAAAAGCAACAGCTGAAGATAAAGACCGTTACCAAACCGTTTTTGCGAAAAAAGAAGGCGCAGTGGCTGCTCCTACGGCAGGATTACACTTTAGCCGCGAATTGATGAAGCGCCTGGAATTAAAAGGTGTTGAATTTGCTGAGGTTACCTTACATGTTGGTCTGGGAACTTTCAGGGCAGTCGAAGTTGAAGATCTGACCAAACATAAAATGGACTCTGAGCAATTTATTATTGAGCAGAAAGACGCAGATATTGTAAATAAGGCTATTGAAGAAAAACGCAGGGTTTGTGCAGTTGGAACCACCAGTATGCGAGCTATTGAATCTGCAGTATCAGCCGGAAGAACATTAAAAGCGGCTAACGATTGGACAAGCAAATTTATCTTTCCTCCTTATGAGTTTAGTATAGCAAACAGTATGGTTACCAACTTTCATACACCGGAATCAACTTTATTGATGATGGTTGCGGCATTTGGAGGGTACGAACATGTTATGAATGCTTATGAGGTAGCCATTAAAGAAAAATACCGTTTCTTCAGTTATGGCGATGCCATGCTGATTATTTAACCTGCTATATAAAACGTCCGGATAACCCGGGCAACACCTTACCCTGGTCTGTTAGATGAAATACTACGCCATTATCGTTGCAGGTGGCACAGGCAACAGAATGCAAAATGATGTTCCCAAACAGTTTCTTTTACTGGATGGTAAACCGGTGCTGATGCATTCTATTGAAGCTTTCTTCAATTCTGAATATCACCCGTCGATTATTGTGGTATTAAATCCCGAATATCAGGAACAATGGAAGACACTTTGCAATCAATATGATTTTAAAATCCCCTATCAGATTTGTGAAGGCGGCCAAACCCGTTATCATTCTGTTAAAAACGCGCTTAATTTTATAAGTAAGGATTCGATCACAGCGATCCATGACGGCGCCAGGCCACTTGTAACTACTTTATTAATAGATAAATGCTACGGAGTTGCCGAAAAAAATGGCAATGCAATAGCGGCCTTAAAAAGCAGCGATTCAATTCGTCAGATTAAAGGTAATAGTTCAATAGCATTAAACCGGGAAGAAATTTACAGGGTACAAACACCTCAAACTTTCAGAAGTGATTTTTTGATCCTCGCATATGAACAACCGTATAATGATGGGTTTTCTGATGATGCAACAGTTGTTGAGAATGCAGGACACCAGATACATATCGTTGATGGTGAATCAACAAACATAAAAATAACCTACCCTGGTGATTTAATGATAGCGGAAGGTCTATTAAAGGACTTCAATCAAAGAAGACCCTAAGCGGGTCTTCTTATCTAAATAGTGTGGCTTAACGATACAGTTAAGTTTCTGTTAGAGTTATACAGTTCCTCCACGAATAACGCGAAGCAGAATAGCAATTATTGCTATCACTAATAAAATGTGAATGATGTTTCCACCAAACGGAGTTACGAAAGCTCCAAAAATCCATACAATTATTAAAATAACTGCAATCAGATAAAGTAAGTTACCCATAGCTTTAAGTTTTAGTTCAATTGATTAAATTAATTTATTTTAATAGATAAATACTAAAACTCGCCGTTTTGTTTTTATAATGGAATAAATTATCATATAAAGAAAAAGCCCTTACGGGCTTTTAATATTCATCTTCATTAAAGAAGAAATCATCTTTTGTAGGATAATCCGGCCAAATTTCCTCAATATTCTCGTAAGGCTCGCCGTCATCTTCTAACGCCTGCAGATTCTCAATCACTTCAACGGGTGCTCCTGAACGAATCGCATAATCGATTAACTCGTCTTTAGTGGCAGGCCATGGTGCATCTTCAAGGTGTGATGCTAATTCTAACGTCCAATACATATTCTTAGAATTTTATTAAGTTTAAATTGTCGCAAAAGTATAATAAAAATTTTTAGATTTTAAAATAATTTTCAATCAGTTTTAACCTCGCGGTATCCATATACTTTCTTCTATCTGGTTGTCCAGAGCTACTTTTCGTGCAAGTGTAAATAAATAATCGCTTAACCGGTTAAGGTAAATGATCACTGTATTATCTACAAAACTTTCTTCATTTAGTTGAACTGTAAGCCGCTCTGCCCTGCGGCAGATACACCTTGCAATGTGGCAAAATGATACCGTTGTACTTCCACCGGGGAGAATAAAATGTTTAAGTTCCGGTAATTCCTCGTTCATTTTGTCCATCTCTTGTTCCAATAACTCAATATCTGAATTTTTGAGATCCGGAATTTTCATTTTTGATTTTTCAGGATCGGATGCCAGCGATGCGCCAATGGTAAATAGGCGGTCCTGAATTTCTTTCAACATGGTTTTCTGATGAATGGAAAGCGCCTGATCCCGTACTAATCCAATGTAAGAATTTAACTCATCAACAGTACCGTAAGTCTCAATTCTCAAATGATACTTTGGAACCCGCGTTCCGCCTATTAAAGAGGTATACCCCTTGTCTCCTGTTTTTGTATAAATCTTCATTACGGAGGTGTTTAATGGTCAGTATTTAAACTGCTTTTCATTTATTTAAGCAATTAAAGGAAAGTTTTATAAAGATTAAGTGTTGTTGAAAAATTTAAACTTTTCCACGCTTACATAAATTCTCAATGTTTGCAATTTTTTGAAGCTTTCTCATTCAAAAGTGTTTCCAGCTTTTGCAGTTTAGATACCCAAAACCTATCAAAATAATCTATCCATTCCTGCAAAGCAATGAATCTTGGGGAACCAAATAAAATTCCCATTACCTTGAAATGGTTCAGAAAAGGTTGTGACTTAATAATTAACTCTGCAAAAGGTTATTTTCTAAAATTTGCCAATCCAGAGCCTCTTTAACAGCTTCCATTGCAGTGTACTTAGGTTTAAAGCCAAGAAGTCGTTTCGCTTTCTCAATACTGCCGTTAGGACTATGTGCAATATGATCCCATGTAAGTCTCGCATCATCCTCAGAAACCGCTGTTTTCCATTCATCCCAGCATTGGAACGAAAGATCAGCCTCTTTTTCGAACCAGGAAGCTGTATGTACAGCATACCCTCTTAATGTCATTGCCTGCTCAGAGACCACGTGGAAAGCTTCTCCTATTGATTTTGAGGGATTAGTTACTGCCAAAAGAAATGCGGAAGCCACATCACCCGCATGAACGTGATGCAGAGTTTCCATTCCCATATTGGGTAATGTCAGCTTATCTCCATTAGCGAGAATTCTGAACACATCAGGATTTAAGTTCCCGGCAGGATTAATAGGCATCCATCCAGGTCCGGTAATATGACCCGGATGTAAAATAGTAGCGGGGAAACCTTGTTCAGCCTGCTCCAGTAAATACGATTCTATATCGAGTTTATTTTGGCCGTAATCGCAGATGGGTTTACGGGGCTGACTTTCAGTTGCAGGTACATAATAACTATGGCCATGTACCCACATGGTTCCGCAGTGAATAAAATGTCCTACTTTTCCTCTCACAGCATTCACAAGCCGTTCTGCGCTGGCCGGAGTAAAACAGATCATATCTATTATTACATCCGGTAAGAAACTTGATATTTGATCATCAAAATCAGCATTTTCTGTTCGATCCAATGTAATCTGCTGTACATATTTCCATTCTTCAGCCTGAAAATAAGGTTTTCGTATTTGTCTGCTTACGTTGATGACGGTATGGCCAAGGTTTACTAACTGGGGTACCAGATATGTTCCCACATGGCCGGAGCCGCCGATAATTACGATTTTCATTCGGATTACAATATAACTATTTTATGTTTGATGAATTTAACAGTGTATATAAACATACTGTAATGTAAATGGCACAACAGAAGGGGTCATATTCTTAAATAAATGATTCTTAATGGAAACATTTATGCGAACCTGCCTTGACTTTAATATATTCTCCGATTAAGATAGCAGTTGGATAAGATACCTCTTCTTCAGTTTGGGCATGCATCATGAGCTCATTTGCAAAAGCCACTACATCAGGATAATTCTCTGCAGTTGCATGTTGTATCAGCGTTGTTAACGCTGTAATTATTTTTTGATGTTCAATTAACATTTGCGGCAACTCAATTTTCAATTTATCTGTCATTGGAAGCACCTCCTTCATGTCTTCAGAAAACTTCCCTTCTGAAAGGAGTCGAAGTAATCCTAAAGGAGGAAGAGCAAATTCCTCTTCTTTTAAAAAGTGCGGGTGCATTAACTGAGCCACTGCTTTTGCAGCTTCCCCGGTTTTTCCTGAAAGCATAGTGGCTTCCCTAAGCTTATCATGTAGTTTTTCATGTTCTATTTTTAGCGGAGATGGTATTTTAAAGTCCATGATTATATGTTTAAAAATTCAACTATTTCTAAAGCACTATTAACCAAAACAGAGGCTATTAGTATGTAAATAGAATGTGATATCATGATTGCTGTGGGAAACTATAAAAGTAAACAGTAACAAAGAAATAGTCCATGATCTGTATCAGGATAGATATTTCCAATAAAAATCATACAATACAGGGCAAACTCCGCAGTAGCTCTTTGAGATATATAACTGCTTATGAACAGCTGATAAAGTATAGTTATTGACGAAAATCATGTACAACACTGACTAAGAGTATGTAAGCGAAAATAGTGCACATGTAACTTTATGTATTAATATTCACCTCAGGCATGCAAACTCCGTCCGATAGCCAATTACGGGAACTAGCACGTAAACGGGTTGATTTCCGAGCCCATCTTATTGTTTACATAGTGACAATAGGTGCTTTATGGATCATCTGGTATTTTACCGGCCAGGAATATTTATGGCCAATTTGGCCAATGGCAGGTTGGGGAATCGGTCTCATTTTCCACTATGTGTTCGATTACCGTTCATCCCGGCTACTTTCGGAAGAGGAAGAATTCAGAAAACTAAAAAGGGATCTGGAAGAACATCAAAAAGAGTGAAGGATTCGGACTTATTATTAAACCAGTTCTGTTGGATGTCCAAATCGTTGCTTCATCAAGTTTGTTTTAGGAATATTAAATACAAAATACTATTTGGGGTTCACCTCATGATCTTACAAAAGTTAGTTTTCGAAAAGCCTGCTTCAGTTTGTTCGAGACAATCGGTTTGTAAATCTATTTCTAAAAAATTCATGTTTGACTTAACTAATTGAAGATCATCCGATTGGTTATTCCACCGATATCAGTCAAATCCCGGATTTTGCCCACACCAGGCAACGCTACTTAATCATCCAATCCCTTCCCATTCAGTATGTGTGGTATATATTTTTCAATCCTTGCTTCCCGGGTTTTAGTTTGTTTGGCAGAAGAAAAATAAAGGAGATACCCCCTTTGCCTGCCTGGTGTCAACGCTTCGAAAGCACTTTTCAAAGCGGGTAAATCAGTTAATTTATTCTGGAATTCAACAGGCATATTGAATTCTCTGGTCTTCTTAAATTCCACCTTCATGCCGGATTTTTCCACCTCAAGAGCCTCATAAACATAGGCTTTTATAACTGGTTCCAGTTCAATAACTTCACCAATATTAGTAAACCTGATCTGACGCGCGGCCTGAACATTTTCGGTTTGCCGTATTAGTATGTTTTTGGAATCTTTCAACAACGCTCCTTTAAAAAACAATAGTGCAAAATACTCCTTAAAGCCATGTATTAAAACAATATTGTTTTTTTGAAAAGTATAACAAGGGCAACCCCACTTCAATTCTTCAGTAAGTCCACAGTCGAGTATAAGTGTTCTCAATTTCTCATACTCTTTTTTCCACTGTTCGGCTTTACTAAAGAAGGAATCAACCTTTGGATTCATTTGTCAGCTTGTTTTAAATCGTATTTGCGATGTCGCCTCAAGACGATCATCAATCGAAGGCAATTTGTTTATTCCATTATAATGCTGCAGCGATTTTCCTGCCTGCAGGCCTGAAATACCATGATATGATGGTAAGCACCAGCAACAATATGGGGCCAAAAAATTCTCCTGGTTCACTTCCGCTGGCTGCATGCGATATAACAGCCCCAGACATGGCCAGGAAAAAACCCGCATACGCCCATTCTTTCAGCACTGGAAATCCTGGAATAAGTACTGCCACAACTCCCAAAATTTTCCAAATACCAAGTATTATCAAAAAATAGGCAGGGTAGCCTAAACGCGACATTAAATCTATTTCCTGCGGCATGTTTAATAACTGAACTATGCCCGTTGAAAGCATCCCTAATGCCAACCATGCGGTTGCGATCCAATAAATTAGTTTGTTTCTTTTTGTCATGTGGTTATTTTTAATTTATTAACTATTTCCTGCAAACGGTTATGTGCCATGTTTATGCCCATAGCAAATGGCAACTGCAACAGCTGGTCTCTGAGTTCAACTGACCGGAATATGATATGCATACTTAGTTTACTGGTATCGTCAGTTAGTTTTTCAAACTCCAGAAACTCAAGCTGTACACCGAAAGGCGTATTTTCCATTTCAAATGTCCGTATGATCTTTTGGTTCGGCACGAAATCGTGAATAGTTCCACTAAAACCATGCTTATTCCCCTTAGGATCGGTAGTTACAAACTGATAGCCGCCTTGCCTTTTATTTTCAAGCTTCAATACTTTTGTGCCCATCCATTGCTCAACTATTTCAGGATCTTCATAGGCCTTAAAAAGTAATTCAAGCGGTAAATCAAACTCCCGTGTTATTAACAATTCCTGCCTGGCATCTTTGGCCTGAACTTTTGTTTTTTGTTCCATAGCAATCTATTTTTTTTGTTTGTAAGTCTTCATTATCGACTCAAGCTTATTAAACCTGTCATCCCACATTTTCCTGAAGGGTTCGATAAAATCCGCTATTTGCTTCATCTTCCTGGGATTTAAGTGATAATATATTTCCCTGCCACTTTGCTCCTGTTTAAGCAATTCGCATTCGGTTAATATTTGTATGTGTTTTGAAATTGTTTGCCTGGAGGAATCAAAGTTTTCAGCTATTGCTGAGGGTGTCAAGGCCTGAAGGGTAACCAATGTGAGTATAGCCCTCCGTGTAGGGTCGGCTATGGCTTGAAATACATCTCTTCTTAATTCCATATGAAGCTATTTGACTGCAAATATAAACGCAGTCATTTAACTGCGCAATTTTTTTTTAAAATTTTTTTTAAAATTCGGGATGGTTCAAGCTCCCTGGCCTAAGATTCTGTTATAAACAAATGAAACCGCCAAAAAACTCTGTATCTGATCTGTGAAATGAGGTCATGCGATAATATCTGCAAATGCAGATGGAACATCAGGAATATATTGATTATAGTAGTTCTATAAATCCATCCGTTCCATTTACACGAATTTTCTGTCCGTCCTTGATAAGCCTGGTAGCATTCTCTACTCCCACAACAGCCGGCAATCCATATTCGCGTGCAATAACAGCTCCATGGGTCATTAATCCGCCCACTTCGGTAACCAGTCCCTTTATGGAAACAAATAATGGTGTCCAGCTGGGGTCTGTAAAGGTGGTGATTAAAATGTCTCCGTCTTCCATTTCCGCATCTTCCATGTTGAAGATAACACGTGCCCTTCCCTCAATCACGCCGGAAGAAACAGCCAGCCCTGCGATAGCGTCGGCCGGGAGATTTTCCCGTTTAAACATACCTGTGATGACTTCACCATCAGATGTCATAACACGTGGAGGCCTTAGTTTTTGATATAACCTATACTCCTCTTTCCGCTTTTCGATAACATCGTAATTCAGTTTCTTTGTAAGTATTATCTCTTTAAGTTCTTCAATATTCAGGTAGTAAATATCTTCTTTTTCATGAACCACGCCCGATTGTACAAGTTGTTCAGCTTCTTTCAGTAAAGCCTGCTTATAAACCCAGTACCGGCTAATGATGGCATACTTTGGATATTCGCGATAACCGGCGTAATTCCGGACCAGATCGATCATTCGTTTTGTTTCTTTTGCCTTTTGTTCACCGTCAGGTAATTGCTTCAACCGTCCTAGTAACTCTTGTTCTTTTTTTAAAGCCTCCTGTCGTCCCTGTTCAAACCTCCGGCTTCCGGCTCCAGCATCAAAGTTTTTGATATTACTAAGAATTAAGGGTAACAGTGTAATTGGTTTTTCGCTCCAACGAACCCTGGTAATATCAATTTCTCCGACACATCTCATTCCATACTTGTTGAGATAAGAAGTGATTGCCTCTTGGGTTTCCACTCCACCATCGAACTTAACCAATTCATCCAAAAAGTTATCATCTTTTACCTGTTTTAAATACTCGATTACTTCCGGATACGGACGGATCACATCCGCTACATTCAATAAGTCGAGGCCCATTTCTGAAGTAATATTGTTCGGTGCAGATTGAGAGATAGTGTCAGCTGCATTTTTCTCCCCTAACCATTCGCTCATTTTTTCATTGATCCAGGACGCAGCATTCATTCCAGTCATAATAACACCAAAACTTCGTGGGTCGGATGTGCTTTTTTTCAATTGCCCGATATCTTCCAGGATAAAATCCAATAGTTTCGCCCCTGATTCCTTTTGGATGTTTTGCTTCAATTCTTCTAACGATAGTTGACTACTCCTGATTAGATCTGAAACGATTGTTGGGTCGTATTCGTTCAGTGCCTGATAATCAGGAAGTGATCCGGCTTTATTGCTTTGGACTAAATCTGGATCTTTTTTAAGAACCGGTAACACGTTTATAAAATCTCCTCTTTCAATAATAGTGATTAGAGCGTCTTTGAAGAGCGGATCGAATTTACCCAGGGTATTTAATATTGTATCTCTGCTGTCAGGTGAGGCAAGCATAGGTGTAACGTCAACAAACAATCTTCCCCCTGCTGTACGCGTTTTTGCCGGAGTCATTAACAACCAAAACGATAATCCCAATGGTTTCATAGCATCAGTCATCATTTGTTGATGGCCGACAGATATATAAATATGATTTTCCTGGTCAACCGATTCAGGTATCGGAAATAATGTAGTTATTGGCCTGCTCTGAACAATATAAATCTTATTGTCAGCCAAACACCATTCGATGTCCTGAGGGCAGCCGAAATGGTTCTCGATCTTTCTGCCGATGTGCTCAAGTTGCAGGATCTGTTCATCCGTTAGCGATTGCTTATTCCGGCGCTCAGGTTCTATCTCCTGTTCTTCCGTACCACCATCTTTCAGGGCATGAATTGCTAATTTCTTCTCAGATATCTTCTTTTCTATGATCTTGCCGTTACGCACTTTATAATTATCCGCATTCACAAGACCGGAGACCAGGGCCTCACCAAGGCCAAAGCCGGCATCAATAGATAATATTTTACGATTAGAAGTTACAGGATCTGCAGTAAACAAAATCCCCGCCGACCGGGGAAAGACCATTTTCTGAACAACTACAGACATGCCGATTTTACGGTGGTCGAAGCCGTTTTGCAGACGGTATATAACTGCCCGTTCGGTGTATAGTGATGCCCAGCATTTGCTGATGTGTTTCAGAATTTCCGCTTTTCCAAGAATATTCAAATAAGTATCCTGTTGGCCAGCAAAGGAGGCTGCCGGCAAATCCTCTGCAGTTGCGCTGGATCGTACCGCATAGGCATTTTTTTCACCAAGTTCATTAAGAAAGTGGCTGATCTCTTCAATAATATCCCGGGGAATGACTATCCCTTCAATGACCCTGCGAATCTCACCGCTGAGTTCACTGATCCTATCATGCTCTTCTACCTTTAGAAGCGATAACCGTTCAAGTAAACAATTAACCGATGATGCTTCCTCTATAATTCTTTTAAAGGCTTCAGTAGAAATACAAAAGCCATCGGGTACACATATTTCTTCAATCCCGGAAAGTTCTCCCAGATTTGCGCCTTTACCCCCTGCTATTGCAAGATTTGATTTATCGATCTCCTTAAATCCAAGAACGTATGAGCTCATTTTCTTCATCTTAACAATTATTTATGGTGAAGTTGATTTGTTGTTTCATTCATTACCTCAATTGCTTTTAAAAAGTAATTTTCTATAATTTCAAGCTCCTTTTTGGAGAATGAAGCAATCAATTGCTCTGTTTTTTTCCTGAATTCTTCGTAAAGCGGTTCTAATAGTGCCATTATATTTTCAGTATTTGGTACAATGATCACCTTCCGTCTGTCATCTTTGGCAAATTGTCTTTTTACTAATTTTTTCTTTTCAAATCTGTCAATTAAACCAGTAACTGCACCTGTAGTCAAGCCTGTTAAATTAGATAGTTCTCCTGCCGTCATTTGCCCTTGTTGTATCAAAAATCCCAGGTATTTATGGTCAGTTCCGGAAAGCCCTGCCTTTTGGGCAATAGCCTCATGCATTTGAATAGAGGTGTATGAATATTGCTGGTTCAATTTTCTTATTCTATTGTTTGCGTCCTGATCCATATATATCTTATCTAGTAATTATCTTAGCAACAAAGATAAATACATTTTACGTAACGGTCAACTACTTTATCCGTCAATAAGTAAAGTTGTTGTCAGAATTATGAAATTAATTGACTTTGAGGCGATACCTTTTTTAAGGTGATGCTATAAAAGGGTATTAATACAAGCATTCTTACCCTTTTGTTACCTGCATCAGTATAAAGCTCTCCAGGTCACGAAAGAAAATTTATTGTACGCTGCGCTGTCTATAACCACATTATTTGAATTTCTTGTTAAGAAATTTCTCAATCAACGAAACTACCGGGTAATCATCTTTAGAATCGGGTTTTAATGTTGTTATTTCTCCGATATATTCACCGTGAGCACCCGGAATTATAGCCACTTCTGAATTGGGGATTTGTCTGCTCATCTCCATAGCATGTTCTGGTGTAATTACGTCTTTGTCACCAATGATGATTAAAGCGGGCGCTTTAATGGACTTGATCTTATCGTCAGGAATATCTTTGAAGTTTACCATTCTTTTTGCGTCTCTGTCGTGCATCACCTGTAAACCTTTTGGATCGGGTGCAACCCTGATATAAGATTCTTTAAGTTGTTCAGGCATATTTTCCAGGCTAGCATTTTTCATAAAATCCCAAAACCCTTCCGGGACGCCGTTACGTTTGGCCAGCGCAGAACCTAGAATAATTTTATCAACAATTTCAGGATGTCTAATGGCAATTTGTAACGTAGTTGTTCCTCCGTTACTGAAACCAAAGAAGTCAGCCTTGTCAATATTCAGATTTTTGAGAAGTGTGGCCATGTCATCGGCATCCTGTTCAAAAGAACTATCTGTACCCCGGTCGGTTGTGCGTCCATGGGCCTGTAACTCTACAGCTATTATTTGTCTGTTCTTTGCCAGTAATGGAATAACTTTTTCAAAAGTCGATTGAATAGTTGAACCTCCGCCATGTATCAAAACAAGGGGGTTACCCTTACCGTAAATCTCATAATACATTTTTATGCCGTTTACATCCGAATATCCGGTATCGGCAATCAATGAGTCATTTGTCTCTTTTTTCATCTGACTAATGCTTTTTTCTGACTGGTTTGCATTATTGCAAGATAGGAAAGTCAGAGCCGTAAGAACCGTAAATATATATTGCCTTTTCATTTATCCGTTATTGAGTAGGTTTCGCATATTGTTTAACATTTGCAGCCAGCTTGGATAAGCACCGGTCCGTTCAGCCAGCTCTTGAGAAACAGTTTGTAATAATTGCAATTTGGTTTTACCGTTTTGTTCTGTTATCGTTATGGTTACAAGTGTTTCGCCCGGCCACTCCGGATCCATTCCAATTTCTACCGGATTTATTGGATTGCCTTTTTCATCTGCATTAATCATAGTAAATACAATTTTTGAGTTGCGAACAACTTCTTTATATTTTCCTATGCACCAGCAGTCTCCATATTGAGGATTGGAAATGCAAGAGTGAAACTCCCCTCCTGTTTCAATATTAATCTTTTTAAAATGGATAGTACAACCCTCCGGCGCAAACCATTTTATTAATTTTTCAGGGTCAGTCCAGGCTTCAAAAACCCTTTCAGCACTTGCATTAAAGGTTTCTTCTATAAAAACCTCATTCTTTTTTTCTCCGTTTTTCATTTTTATCTTCTTGATTTATTAATAACTTTTGATGCTGTCTTTATTTTTTGGATTGCAGATCTTCCTGTTCGATGAAATTTTTCAACGACTTCAATCTTCCTGTCCACAATTTGTGATACTGTTCAACCCACTCGTGAACTTCATTTAATTTTTCAAGTTTAGCTTCACAAAAACGTTCCCTACCTTGTTGTTTGATGTTTAGCAAACCGCATTCGGAAAGAATTTTAAGGTGCAAAGAAATAGCCTGGCGACTGACATCAAATTGTTCTGCAATGGTGTTTACATTTACAGGTTGGCTGGCTATCATCCCTATTATTGCCCGTCTTGTAGGATCGGCTATTGCCTGAAAAACATCTCTTCGTGCCTCCATATTACGCAAGTATTTGCTTGCAAATATATAAGCAAGCATCTACTTGCGCAAGTTTATTTAAAATTTTTTTTAGAGATAGCATAAGTAGAAAATATAACGTCCTTAATATCAGATCAATAATCCTATGTTGTAATAAGATGATTGGCAGAAAAGTGGCATATCTTAACTTATCCGTTTCTTCATTCCTTAGATCTGGTTGTAAGAAATGATAATTTTTCTTCTATCAAGTCGACAGAGATACACAATGCTTTAATTCTACGTATAAGCAGGGTTTGCTGAGCAGAATTTTCTTTTAATTTTGGTAAAGCTTTTTCACATATTTAATAGTGGAAGTAATTGCTCTTTTAGCTTCTTCCAATTCTATTTTCGTATAACTTGCCATCCTTAACTTCTTTCAGGAAAACAGATTAAGTCCTTATTGCAGGTGTTGATACTTATTCACGTTTATTTGAGGAGGTTCACTCTGTATTCAATCATTTTCTTAATAAGGTCTTTGGGTAAGGGCTTATCCAATGGAAATTGAACTGAACCTTTACCTTGCTTGTAGCCTTTTAATTCCTGTTCAAAATATTCCATGGTAGTCGGATGTGGATAAAGACCAACATGATTCTTATATCCTGCAATCATGATCTGTTGTTCTCTTTTTCCGCCTTCCACCAAAGCATACGCAGGAATATTATAGTTTATTAACTCTTTTGCTAAAGGAACAACTTCTAAAATACATTCCTTAATCTCAAGTAAAGCTTTTTTTACGTTTTCAGGTTGAGAATTGAAGTATTCGTCAACTGTGCTGAATTGTTTATTGTTGTCCATTGGTTTATTTTTTGGTTATATTATTACACTGCTGCTACCCAGGCCATGCCTAATTTACGAAAAAGAACGACCCGGATTCCAGGTTTTTACTATCGAAAGCCCGAGCTGCCTTTATATGCTAATTTAAGATTTTTCTGGCAAATAAAAGCGGCGAAGACAATGCCAGCCGCTTGAATTTGCGTTTTGGATCAAAGTCCATTTTTGCCCTTCATTGTTTATCGTTGTCCCACCCAATTAGGATAAATGGATGCTTGTACCGTAACCGAATTGAGCTCATTTAGTTGTTCATTGGTTAGAGTCCAACCAACAGCTTCAATGTTTTCAATAAGTTGGTGTTCGTTTCTTGCTCCTACAACAATATTTGAAACAGTTTCATTGTATAAAAGC
Organism: Sphingobacteriaceae bacterium; assembly: GCA_036402155.1. Taxonomy (GTDB): domain Bacteria; phylum Bacteroidota; class Bacteroidia; order Sphingobacteriales; family Sphingobacteriaceae; genus DASWTL01. Next base: position 20,135 of record DASWTL010000407.1, read on the forward strand.
CAATTTAAAGCAATTTGTGAAATGGTTTTCCCGGTTTCTTTTGCAATTTTCTCCAGGGCATCAACAACGTTATACAATAATTCATCAGCAATTGGCGGTGAGCCAACAGCTCCGCCTGCTTTTATACGCCCTTCAGCAACAGGCTGGTTTCGTCTTATTTTTCCGGTCAGTCTGCCCCACCCCAATGGGCTCCATACCATTAAACCGAGACCCTGGTCTTTGATCATCGGCATTAATTCCTGTTCATAATCACGACCTATCAGAGAATAATAACCTTGATAAATGACATATTTTTCAAGGCTATATTTTTCTGAAACAGACAATGATTTCATAAGTTGCCAAGCCGCAAAATTGGAGCAACCAATATACCTGACCTTACCACTTGTTATTAAATTATTCAGCGTACGCAAGGTTTCTTCAACAGGCGTATTGCTGTCATAACCATGCATCAGGTAAAGATCTATGTAATCTGTTCCCAGACGTTTCAAACTGTCTTCACAGGCTTTGAGAAGATGAAAGCGTGATGAACCTTTGTCATTAACACTTTCGCCCATTTTAAACGTCGCTTTGGTGGCAATAATAGCCTGTTCTCTCTTTTTACTAAGTGCCTTACCTAATATTTCTTCAGCCGCTCCTTGTGAATATACATTTGCTGTATCAAAGAAATTGATACCTCTTTCAAAGCATATATCAATAAGTCTTGTTGCTTCTTTTACGTCTGTTTGTCCCCAGCGCTGAAAGAACTCGTTTGTGCCGCCAAATGTACCGGTCCCTAAACTTAATACCGGGACTTGTAATCCTGAACTTCCTAGTTTTCTGTATTCCATTGTTCTGATTTTTAATATCAAGTAGCAAAACTATCAGATATTTACTATACATTTGATATCGATTACCTTTTGGAAAGTAACTATTCAATGATAACACCAGAAACAAATAAAGAACAGGGTAAAGAGCGAACACTGGCTTTACACGATGCCATTGACTTATTGAGTGGCAAATGGAAATTATGCCTTATACAAAACCTTTCGCTTTACGGAACAATGCGATTTAAGGATTTGCAGGAGGCAGTAATAGGTATCACGCCAAAAGTTCTATCAAAAGAACTACAGGATTTAGAACAAAATCTTCTTATTACACGAACTGTCAATAATACTAAACCCGTAACAGTTTCATACGCACTCACCCGGCATGCTAAAGAAGTGCAACCTGTTATTGATGCTTTACTTGATTTTGGGTTAAAACACAGAAAAAAAATTAAAGAGAAATGATAACAAGGCTTACTACTTTGCAAGCCTAGTGTATTTATTTAGGATTGTACCTGATATTTCAAAAATAACACACCATTATCAAAAATCTTCTGGTCAGCAAGAGTTAAAGAGATGTTTAAGTCGAGGTCTGTCTCAAAAAGTTTTTTTCCGGTGCCTGCAATGTAAGGGTGGACCAAAAGTCTTAATTCGTCTATTAATTTATATTCCAAAAGTACGTTTACTAATGAGGCGCTGCCTTGGATAAGAATGTTTCCTTTAATTTGGCTTTTAATTTTTTGGACATGGTAATTAATATCCTGATCTATTATTATAGTTTCGCCCCACATCGCTTTTTTAATTGTATTTGAAACCAAATACTTCTTGACGCTATTTAACTTATCGGCAATACCGAATTCATTATTCTTTTGTTGAGACCAGTAATCTGCCAGCATAAAGTAAGTTATTCTGCCATAAAGCATAACTTCGCAATCATGAATAGTTTCATTAATATACTTCCCCCTAGTTTCGCTATCAAAAGGCATGAACCACTTGTCCATTGAAGCAGCATCAATTACTCCGTCAACTGTCTGCCAAATCGATGAAATTATTTTGCCCATAATGGTTGTCAATTTACAGTGCACACAAAGCTTGATTGCTTTGCTGCAATGTGGAAGAAGAAGTGTTTATCTTGTTTGCACAAATACCGAACCAAATTTTCAAATTTTCCTATTACCAAATGCGTCTTAGTAGCCACCCTTCAAATGTAAATTTACCGTTTTAATCACCTCATTTGAACGTTGTTTTTAGGTCATCATTGATTGTTCTAAGTAAGAACTAAGCACAAAGTAAGCTAAACTCGAAGGTCGATAGGCTATATGCTTCCCGTATACGTTTAAGCCAGGCTATAAATTAGGTCAACACACTCAGCTAAACAGAAAAAATTTAAAGAGAAATAATATTAAAACCTGGCACCTGCTTACGCCAAACCGTATTTTTGATATTTTACCTTGCATTCAGGTCAACCTCAAATATCCCAAAATTATTATTATCCTGATCCAGAAAATATCCCTGCCAGCATCTGCCTGTAACTGCAAATTTTGGTAGAGCTACCTGTCCTCCAAGTTTAATAATCATTTCACTTGTTTTATCAAAGTCCTCTACCTGCACTGAACAGACAAAGGCGTTCGTTCCAGGTTCAGTTGGGGGAACTTTCGTTGGTCTTTTTAAAAGCCCTCCGTTTATACTGTTCGTTTCAATTCTATAATATTCTACCTGAATGTTGTCATCTTTTGTAAATGTCCAACCGAATAGAGAACTATAAAATTGTTTTTCTCTCTCCGGATTTGAGGATTGAATTTCGAAATACCCTATAGTGTTCAGTTTCATCGCGTCAATTTTATCGGGTTATTGTTTTCCTTCATATGCTGCAGTCAACGTTGGAATGTCAAACTTTTTCATTTTTAAATATGCGGCAGCAACGCGTTGTGATTTGGAACTATCCTTATCAGCCATATAAATCGGTAAAATTGATGGAACTATCTGCCAGGAAACTCCAAACTTATCTTTCAACCAACCACAAGGTCCTTCTTCTCCTTCTTCTGTCAGTGCTTTCCAATAGTGATCAATTTCATCTTGTGTGTCACAGTAAGTTACAACAGACATAGCTTCATTAAATACAAATTGAGGACCGCCATTCAGGGCAATAAAACTCATGCCATTCAGTGTAAACTCTACAGTCATAACAGTTCCAACAGGCTTTTTGTGAAACTCAAAACCTTCTTTTCCATAACGGCTAATTCTATAAATTTCAGAACCCTTAAAAACGCTTGCGTAAAAGTTTGCTGCTTGTTCAGCCTGGTCGTCATACCATAAGCAAATGGTCATTTTATTATTTGTCATACAAGTGGTTTATTTTGTCTTTGCAAAGAACAGGCGGACAGATGGATAAAAATTGGAAAAAATCGACAAAATTTTTCCAGATCTCGCTTTCAGCCCGGATACCTTTTGTGAATACTTTTGGCTGAAAGCCTGTGTGTTTTTTAAACTCATTGGAAAAATGAGATTGATCAAAATAATCCTGTTCAAAAGTAGTGTCTGACAATTTTTTTTGATCAAACGAAATTGCTCTGAATGAATTAATTAACCGGACCAGATTTACAAACGATTTAGGTCGAAAGCCCGAGTAATACTTAAATTTCCTCTCAAAATTTCGTTGCGACATAAATATCTGGTCGCCGGATACATTGCGAGTATCTGATTGTCCTGAGGCAATAGAAGATATCAAGGATAAGATCTTCTCGTCATGGATAACAGCTTTCGTGGCACATTCTTGAAGTAATTTGTTTAAAGTGTCTGGATCGAAGTTACCATCCACTACCTTTTGACAAAACTCAATTAATAATTCATGCTGATTTAATTCATTACTGTCAAGATTTTGGTTTGTAATGGCGTCAGCTTGAATTCCAAAAAACAGAGGTATTGTATAGGGATAAAATGTAATCCCCAAAACGCTAAAGTCTTTGTTCACTCTATAGCGATGCCATTTATTTGATTGTCCAACAAGCAACAAATTTCCGTTCACTTTTTTGCCTATTGGCTCCAGATAACCTTGTTTTGTAAAAAACAGGGTCGGATATAAAGTGGCATAAGTCCGGAAAATAAAGTAGTCACCGTCATTGGGCTCTGCTTCCATGCACCACAAATGCTTTACATATTGGTTGAGGACTGGGTGAATAGTACAGGTATGATATTTTATAAAATTGTCCTGCATAGTGGATATCATTGAAAAACTTTATTCACCGCGTTTGAAATGGCCGAGAAACAGATTATTTATTTCTCCTTTATCTGAGGGAATTTATCTCTTACCAGATTAAGTTCAATTCCAAATTCCAGGTAAGCTTTCAGTCCGTCTAAAACTGTAGTGAAACCGCCCGTATTATTTTTAATTATCTCAATCAGGTCGTCCCCTTCCTGTTGAAAATTGTAATTTTTAATTACAACATAGGTCGTGTCTTGCGTTAAGCTGGTAAATTCAAAATCAACGATCGTTGATGGGTTATCCCATTCAATGGTTATTTTTTCATTGGGTATAATTGCTCTTACCTTTACATTATCTGATACACCATACATTTCCCACTCCCAGGTAATTGTTTTACCTGTTTCCAGAGGGCCGCTTGATTTGGTAAACCAGAATTTGCTGGTAATAGCCGGGTCAATAAATGCCTGAAAAACCTTTTCTACTGGTTTTCTTATCATCATTTGACATTCAACTGTAGGCATGTTTGTAGTTGTCATTTTAAATATTCGGTTATTAACAAAATCGCTTCAATTTTTATTGCCTGATATAATTACTGTACATCGACAGGAGAATTTCACCCTCAGAATAGCAGATTCCTAAACAATCCCGCATTTCTGCTTATCATTTTATCATCACAAGTTAACAATTTTACAATTCTATCAATTTCCATGTGAAAATAATTATGCCGGTTATTACTCGGAATGCGGTGAATATTTTACTATGTCAATACCAATACCATTGGGATCTTCAATTGCAAAATGCCTGTCGCCCCAGGGCTCGTCACGAATATCAATTTTTATTGAAACACCCTTCTTTTTAAGGTCGCTGTAGATTTTATCGACATTATCTACTTCAATTGTCAGATACATACCTTGTCCTTGAAATGGTTTGTGAAAGAGAGGCTGTTGACTGGGATGATTGGGTAATAAAAAACTGATCTCGGCTTCTTTGTTCGGTGTGTGCATCAGAAGATAAAATTCATTTTCAAATGTTACCCCAAAGCCTAAATAGTTGATATAAAAATCCTTGCTTTCAGCCAATTTAGTTGTTATGATTCCTGCGTTCAATTTCATTTTGTTCTGATTTTTAAATGTTGAATCTGATTGTGAATAAGCATTTGCGGTTAAGCAAGCCACTGTTAGAAATGTAAATATTCGTTTCATCTTTTCGTATGATTTACGATACAAATTTCAAACAGATCAATCTTGAGTTATTGTAAAAATCGGACAAACTTATCTGCCAAATGCCTTGCCCGGAGTTACTCCATAAAAGTTTTTGAATTCTTTTATAAAATGGGCCTGGTCGTAGTATTCACCATCAAAAAAGAGTTTATTTTGTTTTAAGCTTTGCGAAGATGGTTTTGCCCTGAGGATATTCTGAAAACGAATAACCTTGCTGAACGTTTTTGCTGTATCGCCGATATAAAATTCAAAAAGCCGGCGTAGTTGTCTTGAACTAATACCCGTATTCAAATCCTTTTCGATATCTAACACGCCAAAGTTATTGAGAATTACTTCAATGGCCTGATAAAGTCTGACATCATTGTCAAATTTCGTTTTTTGTATAAGGTCTGAAAAGTAGGAGTTAAATATCTCCTTTGCTTCATCTAAAGTTTGTTCAGGATTAAAATTGTTTGTTATAAAATTAGACGTTGATGGCACAACACTTTTTAATTCTTCAAAGCGGTTACTTAATTCAGAAGCATTTATCTTGAAAAGTTGAGGAAACATGGTCGGAAAAAAACGAACGCCGATATAGTTGAAAGAATTTTCAAGCGGAAACTCGGTGAACTTTTTACAAAAGCCCATTACAAAATTATCCTGTGGATTATTGAGTTCAAAAAATATGTCAATACAGCCGTCTGCTACTACCCGATAAATAAATGGATCAGAAAGGGGCTTTAGTGTTTTGAGTTGCCAATAACAGTAAATGACGCTTTGAAGTTCGATACATGGTAATACTTCAATATATGTAACGTTGTCAGCCGATTGTTTTACTGTCGGTTGAATGGGTTTGTAAAGTTGCCGTATGTCAGCCGATATGTTCAATATTTACACAGTCTTTAGTAGGTGATTTAAATTCTGAGCGTCAAGATCAAGGGCGCAATCGGTTCAATTCAGCCCCGACTAAGAGTTGTCCGGACTTCCTGACATTTTAAACAATTGATTACGATGGTTTAATTCCAAATTTCGTTCATCTCTGTCAGAATAATGGGTTTCCCGTCGGTAACTACAATGGTATGCTCATGCTGGGCCATAAAACCGCCCTTATTTCCAACCATTGTCCACCCGTCATTGAGGGTTTCGGCATATGTTGATGTTGTGGATATGAATGTTTCGATAGCAACAACAGAGTTTTTCTTAAATCTGGTGAGATTAAACCGGTCTCTGTAATTTGCTATTTCGCCTGGTTCTTCGTGAAGGCTATTTCCTACTCCGTGTCCCGTAAGATTTTTGATGACCTTGTAACCACGTTTTTTTGCTTCTGTTTCAATCAGATACCCGATGTCGGATATGCGGACCCCACCTTTTATGTTATATATTGCCTTATGTAAAATCTGCTTTGACGCGTCTATCAGTTTTTGGTGCCGGTGAATATCCTCACCAAGTACAAATGAACCTCCATTGTCAGACCAAAAACCATTAAGCTCGGCTGACACATCAATATTCACCAAATCACCTTCTTTCAGTATGCTTTTGTCAGATGGAATACCATGACAAAATTCATTATTCACACTTATGCAAGTCCAACCCGGAAAACGGTAAGTTAAATATGGAGCTGATTTTGCACCCAAATCCGAAAGTATTGTTGCACCATAGTTGTCTAATTGTTTTGTTGACATACCCGGTTGAGCATAATTCCTCATTGCCTTTAACGTGTAGGCTACGGCTTCACTTGCCTTTTGCATTCCGGCTAATTCGGCTTCTTTTGTTATTGACATATTCGTTTGTCTGTTTTTTATTAATTATCTGTGGCAGAGTAACAGCCTGGCTAATAATATTTTGTTTGCCATATAAGTTGAGCATCTGGAAGATAACGCTCAATTTAATTGCTGTTAACTGCTTGCTCACCTGGGTTTCTCCATTTATTACATCACTGCTGACATTGCTGCAATGTAATAATTAGCTCCATAAGTTGCCAGTATTACCAATAAAAGGTCAGGTTTATCCTCGTACGAAATGGTGTAATTATAACTGAACTTAGCCCAATTAAAATCAGGATCCAGCAACATGATCTTTTGTTGATCTTTGTCTTCAAGCACATATTTGTTCAAAAATGTTCCGGTTGCTTTTAAAATATATTCTTGTCCGTTTTGAAATGAAATTATGATATGCCCTTTCCAGTTCATTTTCAAATTTGCCACTTCAATACCATTTCGGGTTACAGAAATTATGGTGTTAAAAAATCCTGCAGGTGTAATTTTATAATTATTGTTACCAACTACAGCATTGGCCGTAAAAGAAAACAGGCCATCATATGTTAGTGATCCTAACTTTTCAGAATTATCAGTTAACTCAAATGTTTTATTGTCTGTACATTGAACCTTCATTGTTGTATGGTTCTGTAAGTTGCCGGGTGAGACAACTTGTGGAGTTCACATTAAGCTGGTATTTTAACCTGCTGGATAGTAATAATCAATAAATATAACTATTCCAGAGGTAAGCAGAAATAAATCCCTTCTGCCCATTCATTATCAGGAGTTTTCCAAAATATCTGTTGTTGTTTTATTGCCAAGTTGTTCGGCTAATCCAATGAGAATTCCTTCTGTCCCGCGAATGTAGCACAGTTTATAAACATCCTCATAATGAACCACTTCTCCAACGAGTTCAGCACCATGTTTATAAAGTCTGGACAACAATTCGTCAAGATTATC
>DASWTL010000408.1:0-10507 GCA_036402155.1 Sphingobacteriaceae bacterium
CCAGTGTGGTAACCTTGTAGAATGGCACCGGAAAGCATCCAGGCAACGTGGACTTGAGGTGGAGTTAAGGTGGACTTACCGTGGACTTTAGGTGGAGTTATAGAAAATAGAATTGAGAAGGAATAGTCTTATTGAGTGAATCATAAGGAATATACGAAAAAATATCGTTTTTAGCAAATAAAATTGATATTTTTAAAGATAGATGCCAAATTTAGGTAAAATGTTTAACTTAAGCGAAATATATACGCTATCGAAAATATATACGCTATAGGTATAGCGTATAGCAAGTAGTTGTGCGTCATGCTAAACCCACCATCATATGAGTGTATCGAATTGGTTTGAAACTTTTAATAACAGCATCCAAATCTCAGACACAACTGTTGAGACAATCGCTTACAGGTATAAGCGTATGACAAAACAATTGAACAAAGACTTTTGGACTACGGAATCTGAAACTGCCCATAGCCTTTATGTAGGTTCTTATGGTCGTGACACTGATATTCATGTAAGCGACATTGACATGTTGTTTCAGCTACCATATTCAGTTTATGAAAAGTATAATGCTTACACCAGTAATGGACAATCCGCATTGTTACAGGCAGTTAAAAGTTCCATCGAAAATACTTACAAGTCATACATGAAAGCTGACGGACAAGTTATTGTCATTAGCTTTGATGACGGTATCAAATTTGAATTGGTTCCAGCATTTATTAACAAAGATGATTCTTATACATTCCCAGACTCAAATAATGGAGGAAGTTGGAAAACGACAAATCCTAAGCCTGAAATAGCGGAAATCAGAAAGAAGAATGACGAATGGAACAAAAATTTGAAGAGGCTTGCAAGAATGGCAAAAGCATGGAAGGATAAATGGGATGTTCCTATGGGCGGTCTTTTAATTGATACAATGGCTTACAACTTTATGAGTAATTGGGGCTACAAGGACAAATCCTTTTTGTATTATGATTATATGAGCCGAGATTTTTTCAAATACCTTTCAGAATTAAACGACCAACAAGAGTATTGGTTAAGTCCAGGTGCAAGACAGTACGTTTGGCGAAAGGGAAATTTTGCAAGCAAGGCTAAACAATGTTATAATCTTGCCTTAGAAGCAATCGAAAAGGAAACAAAATATCCAGCAACAGCCAAAACTAAATGGAGAGAAATTTATGGAACTAAATTCCCCGCATAACGAACTTGAAATATTAGAATCTCAACTTCGGGAAAACTATGGAAAAATAGTTTATTCTCACAAAACACAAGAGAAGTGTGCGGACATTTTGACTAAGAGGAATAATAAAATAAAGAACGCACAAATTATTTTATCAGCATTAATCACGACAGGTTTATTAGTTAGGGTTTTTAAAGGACAAGATTGGGCTTTAATTGTCAGCACTATTTTATCCGCATTACAATTTGGTCTGACAAGTTTTCTTAAAGAATATAATTTAGGGGAAACAATTCAAAAGCACGCCACGGCAGCGTTAGAACTATTAGACATAAGAGAGAAATATCTTTCTTTATTGACTGACGTAAAAGCTAAAATTATTTCATCGACAGAGATAATTTCTAAACGAGAAGAGTTGCAAGACAGTCTTTCAAAGACATACAAAGGTTCACCAAGGACATTTAGTAAGGCATATTCTTCGGCTCAAAAGGCATTACAAAAAAACGAAGAACTGACTTTTAGTGACGAAGAAATTGACAACTTCCTACCGAAACCGTTACGCAAGACATAAGCACGAACGCACAACATTGCATTGGCATTATGGCGGCTGACGAATATAGACTCAACTGTTGTTCTACTATTTAGCTTTTGTACTATATTCGGCTGACGGAATGCTATTGCCGCCACAACGCCAATGCTTCAACGTTGACTGCAAATGTAAAAAACCGGACATGTGGACTAACCGACAAACGAATTTCTACGACCAAAATGAAAGAAAAGATAATATTTAAAGTAGAGAATTTGATTTCGGAAGCTAACTCCTTACTTAAACTTGTAAACAAGCACAAGGAAAACCCATCTATTAGTAGAAATAAGGCTTTTGATGAAGCTAAATTCTCTGCCTTTAGGACTGCAACACTTTCCTTTATTAATTCAATTTTAGGTAATGCTTCCTTGTATTACGGGAGATTTGATAGTGGCGTAAAACACTACACGGACTATAACTTAGTACTTGCAGTTGAACTTCTAACGCGGATAAAAGAAGATGTAAAGGACGGTTGGTTAACTGACGTTAAAAGTCTTTTATCAGCAGAGTTATTTAACGACTTTTTAGAAATGGCGGAACATTTAATTTCTGAAGATTATAAAGATGCCGCCGCGGTTATCATAGGGAGCGTCCTTGAGGAAAACTTAAGACTTTTGTGTATAAAGAATAAAATAGATATTATAATAGTCGACCCTAAAACAAATAAAGCTAAATATAAAAAAGCTGAAATGTTAAATGTTGATTTGTGTAAGGAGGGGGTATATAATATTCTGGTTCAAAAAAACGTAACCAGCTGGCTTGCTCTACGAAACAGTGCAGCCCATGGTAAGTACCAAGAGTATGACTTGCCACAGGTTAACATTTTGCTGCACGCAGTTAGAGACTTTGCTGCAAAATTTTTATAAATATGAGTAAAAGAGGTAGCCGTACAGCAGCAATTTACAGCGAAAACAGTAGACCAAAGCCACCTAAGAGTAAACCCCAACCTAAAGAAAACACCCTTAAAGGAAAAACTGAGAAGCTTGAAAAGTTATTTGAGCAAGTATGGCGTACGTATTACGTAGATAATTATATCGATGGGTGGTGGGGAAAGGAATTCAAAAAGGCTTTTCGTTTTTTTAAAGATTTGGGACATAAAAAAAGAAAGGTCCTCAAGCTTAACGCTAAAGAGCTGAATCACTCCCTTATACTTAAAGACAATCGTGAGAAGAGTTTGCTCCAAATCTTAAAAACTCAATATGAATCTACTCTAAATGAGATAAAGGAAAATGACGATGTTTCTTTTGAAGAAATAAAAGAGATTGACAGTTCAATTTCCTACAAAACGTCTGTACCAGTTTTTGAAGAGAAAGAATCAGAAGATAATTCCCAAGACGATAATATATTATCGGGCTTTTCCGAAGGGGCAGCCAACGTAGTAGTTCTCACGAAATATGAAAGGAATACTTTAGCTCGAAACGCGTGCATTGAATATTATGGTTATAAATGTTCAGTATGTGGCTTTGATTTTGAAGAGTTCTATGGACACCTTGGGAGTGGGTTTATTCATATTCATCATTTGATTCCAATTTCAAACATCGCAGAAGAATATGAAATTAATCCTATAAACGACTTACGCCCTGTTTGCCCAAACTGCCATGCCATGTTACATAAAAGCAATCCTCCATTGACTATTTCCGACTTAAAAAAACTAATTATTTCAAGATAAGGTCAATAACTTTAATAGAATATTAGCCGGACATATAAACGCAATAGTCTACAAGAACATCAGCAGCCAACAACATATTTAAATTATGCCCGAGTGACGTGGTTCTCGAAGTTTTCTGCTTTTTAACTACATTAGTGCAGCTGGACGCGGAGGTGTTTTTAAGCGGGCACAATATAAACACTAAACGTTATACACCATTTTAAATACCAACTAACTATCAATGACCACTTACACTATCGACAGACTTGAGAGCCTTTGTGAAACAGTCCCGACACTTTTACGAAAAATTTCTGAAGCTGACTTTAGTTTTAAACCAACACCGGAAAAATGGAGTAAGAAAGAAATTTTAGGGCATTTGATTGATAGTGCAACAAATAATCACCATCGATTTATAAGGGGACAGTTTGAAAATGTTCCAGTTATTAGTTACGACCAGAATAAATGGAATGAGTTTAATTATTATCAGCAAATCAAAGTAGATCAATTAATTCAATTCTGGACATCCTATAATTTGCAACTCTTAGAGCTTTTGAAATTAATTTCACCGACCAATTTGAAAAAAGAATGTAATATTGGTGGACAAGGCAATGTGAAGATTGAATCGTTATTTAATGATTATGTTTCTCATCTGGAACATCACCTAGGACAAATAATTGGGGACGAAATAAGAAAAACGGTGTATAACATCGGCTAAAAGTTATTCTGGCTGAAGTGCTATAAATCCGGCACAACTTCTAGCCTTAACCGTTAGCAACAAATGTTAAGAACGACAATGCAACGACTTATTCTGACTGTTCTTCTGGGAATTCTATTTTGCTCTTGCCAAGGACAGGCTGAAAAATATGAATATTACCGATTCAGGAAACAGATAACACCCAGTGGAAAATACGTAATCTATGACTACGCAAGATACGGCCCGATGGCTTTTAGTTCGGACATTAGCGGGACTGAACTATTTAAAATCGACGAAAAATTTATTGAAGGTGAAGGAAAAAAAATCTCTGGAGCCATATCTGAATGGATTTCAAACGACACCCTTTTGGTTTATAATTTCAAATCTGATTTAAAGCAACCAAAAGATACGCTTCCTATAAAAACTGAATATATTGAACTTGGAGATTTTGTAGTAAAGACGCTTTTCTATAAATCAAATTCTGGAGGGAGAGCCATATATAATTTCGATTCTGTGGCGACTTCAAGCGACTCAATCTTTGTTCGAGTCCTTTCTTCCAAAAAAGAAACTCAAATGTTAGCTTTTCCACTAGGGGCAACAACAATAAAAACAAAGTCCGATTCAATAGTTCATATTGAAATAGACGGGCGACTTACTAAAAGTATGAGTTTTGTGTACAAGAATCCGGATGGAACCTTTACTACTGGACTCCCCGATATTGGAACAACATGGTACGACTTGACGCCGACGAAAAACATCTCGCCTACGGGACTCACTAAAAGGAAACTATTCTGGGAGGAATAAGGAAAACTGTTGCTAACATCTGCTCTGTTGCTATTGCTGGTTTCGGTTATTTCGCTGCTTTCTATTACATTAGTGTTGGCTTGACAGTGACCTGCTATTAATCAGCAACAGCAAAAAGCCTTAACCGTTAATCCTATTAATCAATTAATCAACCAAAAATAATTACAACTAACACAAACTATGAGAAAGATTATTGCTGCAATCAATATGACCATTGACGGGTTTTGCGACCATACAGCAGGTATCCCGGATGAAGAAATGCACCAGCATTACACCGAACTATTAAAGGATGCTGATGCGATCCTGTACGGCAGAATAACCTATCAGCTTATGAAATATTGGCAGGATTTGCTAAAGAATCCTTCGGAGGAAAAATCAATGAACGACTTTGCAGTGGCTATTGAAAGAATTCCGAAAATTGTCTTTTCGCATACATTGAAAGATGCAGAGTGGGGGACTGCAAAATTGGCAACCCAACCTATTGAGGAAGTGGTTTCAGAACTCAAACAGCAACCCGGCAAAGATATTTTAATTGGCAGCCGGAGTTTAATTGTACATCTGATGAACCTTAACCTAATTGATGAATACCAGCTTTGTGTTCACCCTGTCATCGTAGGAAAAGGTTTGCCGTTGTTTGAAAAAGCTATCGAAAGGACTGTTTATGAACTTTTAAAGACAAAGATCTTCAGTTCCGGAGCAATAATACATTATTACAAACGCATTTAATTCACAGGCTTCTTTATTCTTACTGACGGTCGCCATGCCACAGGCCCGTCCACCGATCTGCATTGAATTAGCCGGAGTTGTCGTATTCCACCACCATGATTGTCTCATTTACACTGTCATAACTAAATGATTGTTAGCGAGATTTGTATGTAACAAAGGGAGGCTTGAATAACCCTGGAGAATACATTTTAGCAGGAGGTGAACTCATATGAGAAAAATAGTTGTTTTATCGATGGTCACATTGGATGGCGTTATGCAGGCCCCGGGCGGGCCTAAGGAGGATACGTCCGGCGGTTTCAAGTATGGCGGTTGGGTGGCGCCGTATTCTGACGAGGTGTATAACGAGGTGGTAACACACGAGTTAAAACCGGCAGATTACCTGCTGGGCAGAAAGACGTATGAGATCTGGGCAGGCTACTGGCCTGAACATGCCGATTTTTGGCCGGGTATTAATGAAGGCACAAAATATGTGTTCTCCAAAAAACTGAAAAAGTCGGACCCTATGGTTACCGGATGGAAAAATACGGTAGTGATAAGAACACTGGCAGATATAAAAAAGCTCAAAAACCAGCCAGTCGGCAAGGATGGATCCAAAAGCCCTGACATTCAGGTTTGGGGTAGCGGTGAACTCGTTCAGCTGTTGCTGAAAAATGATCTTGTAGACGAACTCCGACTTAAAATTCACCCCCTGACTCTAGGTAAAGGGAAAAAGCTTTTTGACCATGGAACTATTCCCGCAGCATTTACATTGGCAGAGAGCATCATTACACCAGGTGGTGTTATTATTGCCAATTACAAGCGGGCTGGCAAAGTAAAGACCGGTACTATGGGAGTTTAAGAAAGGAGTAAGAAAAACCAGATGGATGCTGTGCTATCCTGTAGGAGACTATGCTTCTGTCTCCAACTCTTGCAGTCTTTCTTTCACTAATTCCGAATGCTCCATTCCCCATAGGTTTATCCGGGTTAGAATGGGAAGCAAACTTTTGCCGAGGGAAGTAAGTTCATATTCAGATTTTTTAGGATAAACGTCTTCTGAACATTTGTCAACAACGCCAAAGAACAGCAATTCAGCCAGCTGCATTTCTATCACCCGTAATGTAGAATTTGGAATGCTTTTATGAATTTCCGCCGGACGAACAATTCCTTTGTCAATGGCGTCAATGATACAAAGTTTCCACTTTCCACCGAAAATTTTCAATGCGACACGGATACCGCAATCCAAATCTTCCTGTATTTTTCTTGTGTACATACGTTTTTTCTTAACCGCAAAATTAACCAAATAAATCAGTAGATGGTCCGTACGGATACCGAGTCTTTTTTCGGTTATTGTTTACCCTGTTTGCTTGCCGGAGCTTTGTAGAAAATAAAATTAAGAATATGACAACGACAAACAAATCCAACAAAGTATCCATAATAGGGTTGGGGCAAATGGGTAGAAAATTAACGCAACTGTATCTGGATGCTGGTTATGAGGTAATCGTTTGGAATCGCACAGCAAGCAAGGCCTCCGATCTCAACCATGTAAAAATTGCGGGTAGCGCCGGAGAGGCTGTAAGGGATAGCACGATCTGTATAATTTGTGTTTATGACAATAACGCTACGCTTGAGATATTTGAGAGCATACCGGAGAAAAACGTATTTGCAGATAAAACGGTAATCAATTTAACCACAGGCAGCCCGAAAGAAGCGCACGACATTGAAAAAATGATCAATGCACAGGGCGGTTATTACATCAATGGAGCCATCCAGGTTGCTCCTGACCAAATGGGACTGGAAAGTACTACGATATTGCTTTCCGGCAGCCTAAACGCTTATCAACAGAGTAAATCTTTTATGGATGTTCTTGGAGGTAACTTAAAATATTTAAGTGAAAAACCTTCGGCTTCATCTGCTATGGATCTGGCAACTTTGACGTGGCTCTATGGTTCTTACATAGGATTGATTTATGCGGTTAAATTATGTCAGCAATACGGTCTGGAGCTGAAAGACTTCAGTGAAGTTGTTGGAGAAGTAACACCCGGATACACAGATTTTTTCAAATATGAAATCGATGTTATTCAACGGGGTGATTTTCGTGTAACACAAAGCCCATTGCCTATTAGCGTAGCCGCTACCCGGAGAATTGCAGATAGCTTCCGGGAATTAAATGTTATTCAGGATTTTCCTGAAATTCTTGCCGGAATTTTAGAAAAAGCTCACCATAAGGGATTGCACAATGAAGAACTGGCGGCAATCATAAAAGTTATTGGAGAGCCAAAGATTTAAATGCAAGCTGAATAGTGGTTTTACCATGGTGACCAGTGCTACGGATTGTGGTTTATGTTATTTAGCAGCATTCTGTTACATTAGTGCTGATATGAGGCTATGAGGCGCTTTATGCCGATCAAAAAATGTTAAATATGAAAATTCACCATTTAAATTGTGTCCGGATAGAATCCCCTTTTGGTTCAGCAATTGGCCATTGCTTACTTTTAAATGAAAATGAAAGCTTAACCTTAATTGACGCGGGAATAGGTTTAGCAGAAACGCGGGAGCCTGAAAAAAGACTGGGAAAAGAGTTGGTAGAACTAACGGGATTTAAATTTGACGAAGATCTGACAGCTATCCGGCAGATTGAGAAATTGGGGTATGATCCACAGAATTTGAAGGATATAGTTTGTTCGCATCTGGATCCGGACCATATTGGCGGATTTTCGGACTTTCCAAATGCCCGTATTCATGTTTCAAAGGAAGAATACGAATGTTTTAAAAGTGGGGACCAACGATATTTGCCTCAGCAACTGTCGTATAACCCGGAAATAATGATTTATGATAATAATGATGCGGAATGGTTCGGACTTCCGGCACGAAAGCTGGAACTGGATTTGAATATCGAAATGTATCTTATCCCACTGTTCGGCCACACACTCGGGCATTGTGGCGTCACTTTCAAAGAAAATGGAAAATGGATATTTTATGTTGGCGATGCCTATTATTTGAGGGCTGAAATTACAGATCATAACCATCCGGTTGATCAGCTGGCAACCATACGAGCCATGGATAACGAAATGAGAAAGGAGAGTTTAGAAAAAGTAAGACAAATTGTAGAAAAGCACGGTCACGAATTGACCTATTTTGGTTATCATGACCCTGCGGAATTTAAAGAAGATACACCGTTGTAAATTACAATAGCAGATAAGTATAGGAACTAAAAATGAAAGTAGTAGAACATTATTTTGGAGATTTTCTTATTACAACTGACAAATCGAAATTAGATATTGCCGCCATACACGACTTTTTATCAAAGCATTCCGGCTGGAGTGATCATATCCCGTTTGATAGAGTGAAAGTTTCTATTGACAATTCGCTATGCTTTGGGCTGTTTCATAACAACAAACAAATTGGTTTTGCCCGGGTGATCTCTGACTTATCTACCATTGCCTATTTAGGCGACGTGTATGTTTTAGACGATTACCGGGGGCAGGGGCTTTCAAAAAAGCTAATGGATGCGATTATGGGACACCCTAACTTACAAGGATTAAGACGTTGGATCTTATTGACTTCGACTGCCGAATGGCTCTATGAAAAGTATGGTTTTACTAAATTACCACAACCGGAATGGTACATGGAGCTTTATAATCCTAATGTATATAAAACAGACACCGAAAAATAGAAGAATAAATCATTGCAAAGGAACGGCAGCTAGGTTGTGTTACAGCGATTGCCTTATTTAAATTCGGGAACAACTGATAACTGTGATCAGGAAGTGTTTTAATAGGTGTCTAGATTGGGACGTGAAGACACTCTAAGGGGGCAAGATTTTGGATTTTGTTGCGTGAAGACACGCACCAAGGGGCAGGGTTGATTTCTCAGATTGCTGCTATAAGGTATCCTGAAAGAGTTCAGACATTAACACTGATGTCAACCGGCCTGAGTGGGAGGAAGCCCGCCCACCCTAGGTGCGTGTCTCCACGCAACTTGATTATCCATGGAACAGTTGACCTGATCTGGCATTTTAAACATTCCGGAGTTTTACTTGGTCAAATCCATAATTCTCATCTCACCCGAGGTGCGTGTCTCCACGCAACTTCTCTACCCACATCTACCTAAACCGATCTCCCTGAACAATCCATGTATTTCTTGAAAAAATTATCTTCGTGTAATGGATATTTTCAAGATTAATCGAAAATCACATATCGAAATAGGTGAAATATATTTCTGGACAGCCACCATTAATGGATGGAGAAAGCTTTTGCAAGCTGATGAAATGAAAATGATGGTGATAGCATCCTTGCAATGGTTGAAAAGTAAAGGGCTTATTGAAATATATGGTTACGTTATTATGCCTAACCATATCCATCTGATTTGGGAGGTGCTGAATAAAAACGGCAAAGAATCTCCTCATGGTTCTCTTTTGAAGTTCACAGCGCATACGTTCAAAGATCATTTGAAGCGAAATCACTCCACCTGGTTGGATGAATTTGCAGTTCCGGCTTCTAACAAAAAGTATGAATTCTGGAAACGGGATTCATTAGCGGTGAGGTTGTTTAGCCAGAAAATGGCGTTTCAAAAGTTGGATTATATTCACGCTAATCCTATAGCACCACATTGGCAACTGGCACCAAGCCCGGAGGAATACCGTTTTTCGTCAGCAGCATTTTATGAAACAGGAGTAGATGAATTCAACCTGATTACACATATACGCGAAGTGTTTTAATAAGTATCTAGATTGGGACATTTTGGGTTTTGGTGCGTGAAGACACGCACCAAGGGGCAGTTAACGGCTATGGTGAAGACACGCACCAAGGGGCAGTGTATTTCAAAAGCTACCCACCCCAAGTGCGTGTCTCCACGCAACTTCTTTCCCTACAATTGGATGAAATCGTGCATCCAACATTGATT
>DASWTL010000409.1:0-14422 GCA_036402155.1 Sphingobacteriaceae bacterium
CGCCTATCACCGCATTTCTGGAAATTAACTCCTTTATCTGGTCATCTGTCAGCTGTCTTTGATGATTTACAAGTGCCCTGCAATTATGGTGACTGGCCCAAACCGGCCCCTGGTATATATTCATAGCCTGGTGAAACCCTTCATCAGTTAAATGGGTTACATCCAGAATCATATTTAAGCGGTCCATTTCCTTTAACAGATCTAAACCTAATGGAGTGAACGGACCGGTCATTCCTGTACCCGGAGCGTATCTTCCGGGGCCATAATGTGCGGGTCCTACTGCTCTAAGTCCATAATTATATGCTTTTTCAAGGTAAGAAATATCAATTAATGAATCGGCACCCTCAAGACTTAAAATGAAACCGACCGGCTTATGCAGGTTGTCTGTATTTTCATCCTGCCAGAGGTTAATGTGGTGGTCAAGCGATTGCAGATCACAAATCTGCCGCATTTCACCGCTGTCTTCCATTGCTTTGTACCAGGCTAATTGACCTTGTGTTTGCGCCCATGCCTGTTCGGGGGAATTCCAACCGGGCAGTTGACTGCCTTTACTAACATAACGGGCAATTTGTGTGGCAACAACCAAACCAATTCCACCTTTGCGAAGCTCAGGCAGTGACACCACGCCTTTCGCACGATCTAGTTTATCATTCATTCCGGCTTCCCGCTCGCGAATGGCTTTGGCCGGTTCTTTTAAATCACGGTTCCATTCCAGGGCGTTCATTGCCAGGTCAAGGTGTGCGTCTATAATTAGCATTTAAGAACTTTTATCTTCTTTTAATTGTTTTTTTACAACGTCCGAAGGGTATTTTAAAGCCAGTTCCCTTATTTCATATGTAAATGCCGTGAAGGTTTCTTCCCATAATCTGGCCTCCTCTGGTGTATATTCATAAAATCCTTTTCCATTTGCAACACCCCGACCACCGGCTTTAACAATATCATCAATAAGCCCGGGAACTTCAGTGTTATTGCTTAATGTAGGAAAAAGATCTTTCATGACGGTATGATATGCCTGCACCCCGGTTAAGTCCATCCACCTGAAAACTCCTACAAGCGTCATCCAATACCCCGGATTGTTCCGACAGGCCCGGTCAATATCTTCCACACTGGCATATCCGTTTTCAACTAAAAAGAATGCCTCTCTATACATCGCATACATTAATCGGTTGGTTATGAAACCTCTGATATCTTTCCGTACCAATGTAGGTTCTTTACCCCAAAGATGTGAGAGATCATACAGAAACTCGCCCAGCACAATATCGCTTAATTCGCCGCAGATCACTTCCAGAAAACGGGTGGTGTGTGAAGGCTCAAGCCAATGCAGACCAAAAAATCGTTCAGGAGATGAAGTTAGCTTTTGAAGAATACTAATAGGGATAGCTGAAGTATTACTGGCAAGCAAGGCATCCTTACTAACCACCTCTTCTATTTTTTTATATACCGATTTTTTTATGTCAAGATCTTCAATGGTGCATTCAATTACTAATTTGCAAGGTTTAAGATCATTATAGTCCTCAGTTATGGTTAATAACCGGAGTGCATCTTCAGGATTTATTTTAAGCAATTTTTCTTTATGGGCAGTTCTCAAATGCTCTTCGATAAGTTTTACATTCCTTAAATCTGCCGGTATAGGAGCAACTGCAATAACCTGGTGGCCGGCCATGAGCAGGCATGCTGTAATACTACAACCCATCAATCCTAATCCTACAACACCTATTGATATACTTTTTGATTCCATATTTTCAGTAGTGGTGACCTAAATTAGCAACTTTATCGTTGGATGACTACTAAAACATAGGAATTCATCAGGATATTTACAGATGGAGGTGGAAAAGGCAGTAAAAAGTAAAATCCGGTCTCTGTGGACCGGATTCTATACATTTCGAATTTGCCTGCTTAAATACCTTTAACGAGGCCTACGTATATCCTAAAATCTTCAATACCTGCTTACTATTTTGCTCTTCACCAAAAACTTCAAAATTAAAAGTTTCATCCCGGTTTCGCCTGATAATCACGTGCTTAGGGGATGGAAGTAAACAGTGGTGTATTCCACCATACCCGCTTAAAACTTCCTGGTAAGCTCCTGTGTGAAAAAATCCAACATATTGTACTTTCCGGGTTTTAGGCATAAATACGTTATTCATATGCGCTTCCTGGTTATAATAATCCTGACCATCGCAGGTTATGCCACCAAGGTTGACCCGTTCATACTCCGAATCCCAGTTATTTACCGGCAGAAGTATATATTTCTGATTTAAAGCCCAGACATCGGGAAGGTTTGTGATAAAGGAGCCATCAAGCATGAGCCATTTCTCGCGGTCATTCTGCTGTTTACGGCCAAGTACTTTGTATAAAATTCCGGATGCTTCTGCACATGTATATTTACCGAACTCAGTGATAATATCGGGTTCTTCAATTTCATGTTCTGAACAAATTTCTTTTATTCGTTTGATGATCTCATTTACCATGTATTCATAATCGAAATCAAATACAAGCGAGTCCTTAAATGGCATACCTCCACCGATATCAAGCGTATCGAGATCAGGATTTATTTTTTTGAATTTGCAATACAGGGTAACATATTTCTCTAACTCATTCCAATAGTAAGGAGTGTCAGAAATTCCTGAATTTATAAAAAAGTGTAGTAGTTTAACCTTAAAATTAGGATTTGAGGCAATTTTATGATTGTAAAAATCAATAATATCTTCCATCCTTATCCCTAAACGGGAAGTATAAAACTGTGAATCCGGTTGCTCTTCCGCGGCTATCCTGATACCCAAATTACACGGAATGTCCAGTTCGTCATCGTAAATATTAAATTCTTCTTTGTTATCTAAAATGGGGATGATATTTGTAAACCCATCATGAAGCATATCAACGATGTATTGCTTATACTGATAGGTTTTAAAGCCATTACAAATAACGGTCACATCCTTTTTTAATACTCCTTTTTTCTCAAGAGCATCAATCATAGGCATATCAAATGCAGAAGAAGTTTCCAAATGGATGTCATTTTTTAATGCTTCTTCAACAACATGTTTGAAATGAGAGCTCTTTGTACAATAACAATATTTGTATCCTCCCCGGTAATTGTTTTTTACTATTGCGGATTGAAAAAGCAGTTTAGCCTGCTGTATTTTTTTACTGATAATAGGAACATAGGTAAAGCGTAGGGGAGTGCCATACGTTTCAATCATTTCCATCAGATTCAGATCATGAAAATATAATTCATCATCAATTACCTCATAACCTTCCTGCGGGAAACCCACACTCAAGTCAAGAAATTCTTCGTAGCTCTGCATTTATTAAAATTTTGGCAAAAATGAGATTTTTTAATGAATATTTTATTGTCTGGCTTTATAATTACATTATATTGTTTATCCTATACTACTTGTTTTATAAGTTGTTAATTATCAGCTGATGACAAAAGTTACTGAAATCGTTTTCTCATAAAATTAACCCATTTTTCCAGCGATTTGATTAACCTGTTTAGCGCTTTAATTTATCCATATTAATCTCAGCGATCATGCATCTGGCGCTACCCCCTCCGTTATTCTCAATAGTATCAAGAGGCGTATGTACAAGTTTTCCATACTTTTCCAATCTGGAAATCTGATCTTTTGATAAGCAGGTGTATGCTTTTTCTGACATAAGCAGAAGGTGTTCATTCCGTTTATTTGTTAGTTGGATCATGTTGCCGGCAAATTTGTTCAGTTGAGTTAGGCTTATTTCAATTATCTCTTTCTTTGATTTTTTTAGTGAAGCTTCTACGCTCTCCCGCTCGATCTTATCATGAATTGAATTTAAGCAGATCACTGCAAATCCTGACCCTATACACATCATCACGTTAGTGTGATAAACCGGTACTCCATTTCCATCTATGGCATGAAAAGATATGGGCTGATAGTCTGCTATCAGGCAAAATTCATTTAATACTTTTAAATCTGTCCTGGGAGAGATACAGGCGTAAACAATTCTATGTTCGTTATCCAGAACCATACTACCAGTTCCTTCTAAAAACTGATTGTCTTTTTCAAAATGGGAGAGGTCATGTACATGTTTTACATCAAATTCTCCCATTACCTTGTTGATAATATAAGGTTTTCTCTCCAGTCTCCTGTTTGCAGCCAGCATAGGGTAAAGAAATACAGTGCCATCTTCATGAAAAGAAATCCAATTGTTTGGAAAGATCGAGTCTGGTGTATGCGGGAAGGGTGTATCATCAATTACCATAACATTGACGTCTTCCTTCTTCAATATTTCCACCATGTTATCGAACTCCCTTAACGCTTCAACCTGAATATTTTCTTCTCCGGATCTGTTTTGAAATGCATTACTACCTGCTGTCTGCTCATTAAAAGTAAAGTTTACAGGACGTATCATTAATATATTTGATGCATTTCTCATAATTATGACAGATCTTCACGAAATAATGGCATGCTCATACAATGAAATCCACCTCTTGCTCTTGAAAGTTCTGAAGAAGGAATTAATATCAACGTATCGGTAACCACATCCGGGGATAGCTCATTGGTTTCGAACTTTTGAAGCAGTTCAGATGCCTTTATAATATTAAAACCTTTATTCCTGAATGCTTCAATCGTTTTATCATTGCGATCATAGCCCAATACAACACCTTCTTTAATGGCCAGAAGATTACATGAATCTGTCCATTGTTCCCGGGAATCAAAAGGAAATATATCGTTTCCGGAATAAATAAACTCCGTATCGCTTGTGCTCTTTAAATCATTGCGGCTAATATCATCCAGAAGTTCTTCTATACTGTCGAACTTTACAGGATGATTAATATTTCCTCTTTCAAATTGAATAATCTCAGGCTTTTCGGTATTCCGTTTACCCGAAAGATAATCGATAGGCTCATTACCTTTAAAAACTTCCTGACTGGAAATAGATCTCAAAACAACCCACATATTTCGTTTAATCTGGGAGAAAACGGTATCAATATGCATAAAATCACGTTTGTGAGGTATTTTAATAACCGTAGCCTTTTTTATGACCTCTCTTTCAAATAACATTTTTATTATCTCACTCGCCCCGCTTGAGGAAGTTCTTTCAGTCCACCCTATGAGCAGGTGGTCTTTACTCACAATCATAACATCGCCACCTTCAACAGTGGTCTTTTCTCCGCGTTCTTCACCTGGCCTTAAAAAATATTGCGTGTTATCCGGAATCTCCAGAATGTTATTTCGGTAGTGTTCAAAAATGGGGTGATTAAAAAAAATATAGCGGGCAAGTAATGTTTCCCGGGCTCTTGCTTTTTTAGCAGGTTTATTTATTAATATATGGTCATTTATAATTACGCCGATGTCTCTGGTGAAAATCAAATTTGGAATTGGCGCGAAGATCATCTTATCATCACTTAAAGAACCCGAAATGAAGATCTTAGCCAGATCTGAAGGTAACGTATTTAAAAGTTCTTCCTGCAGTTGATAGTTGCAGCCTTCTATTGCGCAAACTGAGGCAACCAGCTTGGTTTTAATGGTTTTATCATGTAAGATTTGCTGAAGAAGTTGTTCAAGCTCAATAACGTTTGCAGACGAGTGGAATTCATTGTCATCTGGTTTAAAAAAGTCGCGCTTATTTTCTTCCGAATCGATTATATGTATTTTGCCTTTTACTTTTTCAGGATCAAGAAAGTAAAGTAAGATTTTAACATATAAGTCATATTCATTTTTTCGTATTGTATCAAGATGAACAATATCTTCAAACAGCCAATCCTGTGCTTTAGATGGTACAACTTTCCCAAGTCCGCTATCCGGACTGTGTATCAACAACCGGCGTAGAGTTCCAATTTCTGAGGCTACTTTTAATTCAAATTGATTGCCGCTCATCATTTCATAACTAGATAAACAGGGCGTTATAATAATAGTTCTGGCAAAAATGCCTTTATTGATTAATTTTGGGGATGGATTTTATTGTGTCGGAGACCATAAATGCTGTTAAAGCATTATATAATATTGAAATTGCTGAAACAGATGTTAATCTTCAGGAAACAAGAAAAGAGTTTGAAGGACAACTAACTGTAGTTACATTTCCGTTTACCAGGTTTTCTAAAAAGTCTCCGGAACAAACCGGGGCTGAAATTGGTGAATACCTGAAATCTAATCTCACAGAGATCTCAGGGTTTAATGTAATTAAGGGATTTTTAAATTTATCAATTGCCGATGTTTTCTGGTTAAAGTTATTTTCTGAAGATATTTCAAAACCTGAATTTGGTTCATACAAGCCAAATGGCAGAAAAATCATGGTGGAATACTCTTCCCCAAATACCAATAAACCTTTGCACCTGGGTCATATCAGGAATAATTTATTAGGTTTCTCGGTAGCAGAAATTCTCAAAGAATATGGCTGCGATGTGATTAAGGCTAACCTTGTGAATGATCGCGGTATTCATATCTGCAAATCCATGCTGGCATGGCAAAAGTTTGGAAATGGAGAAACTCCCGAAGCCAGCGGGTTAAAAGGAGATCACCTGGTAGGTAAATATTATGTGATATTCGATAAAGAATATAAAAAGCAGATCAACGATCTGAAAGCAGCGGGTCAGTCAGAAGAAGATGCAAAAAAAAATGCACCATTAATTCAGGAAGCCCAGTCTATGCTTCAGCAGTGGGAAAGGGGAGATGACAACGTTATTCAGCTCTGGAAGACCATGAACGGATGGGTTTATAACGGGTTTGATGTGACTTATAAAAAACTGGGGGTTGATTTTAATAAGTTATATTATGAATCTGATACCTATTTATTGGGAAAAGATATCATTAATGAAGGACTTGAAAAGGGCGTGTTCTTCAAAAAACTGGATGGCTCTGTGTGGATTGACCTAACTGAAGATGGTCTAGATGAAAAATTGGTACTCCGTGCGGATGGAACATCTGTATATATTACGCAAGACCTTGGAACTGCGCAGTTAAAATACGATGATTTTAAAGTGGAGGAGTCTATTTATGTTGTAGGGAACGAGCAGGACTATCATTTTAAAGTATTGTTTCTGATACTTGAAAAACTTGGAAAATCATGGGCTAAAGGATTATATCATTTATCCTATGGCATGGTAGATCTTCCTTCCGGTAAGATGAAATCGCGGGAGGGAACCGTGGTTGATGCAGATGATATTATACAAGAAATGGTTGATACAGCCCGGGAAAGAACGGAAGAACTGGGCAAGGTTGAAGGCTTTTCAAAAGAAGAAAAGGAGCGCCTTTATCACATGATTGGAATGGGGGCTTTAAAATACTTCCTTTTAAAGGTAGAGCCTAAAAAACGTCTTCTGTTCGATCCAAACGAATCTATTGATTTTCAGGGACATACCGGTCCGTTTATACAATATACTCATGCGCGAATCTGCTCCGTGTTGAATAAAGCACAATATGTAAATGAGATAAAAACGTTTGATATTAATCCCGGTCACACTGAGAGAGACCTGATTGTGCTTCTAAGCAACTATCCTCAAATCATTGAAGCTTCGGCGAAAGAGCATAGTCCTGCCCAGATAGCTAACTATGTTTACGAAGTATCAAAGATGTATAATAAGTTCTATCATGAAGAAACTATTCTGAAAGCTGAGGATGAAATTATTAAATCTTTCAGACTTCAGTTATCATATGCTACGGCAAATGTGATTAAAAAGGGGATGCGGTTGTTAGGAATAGAAGTTCCTGAAAAAATGTAATAAGCCTGTAAAGTTTAAAAACCTTATAGACCTTTAACTTTAAACTGCTCAGCAACAAGTAAATTTTTGGTTCCATGTGTATAGGAATAAAATCCCGTACCTGATTTTACGCCTTTATGACCTGCAGTAACCATATTTACTAATAGGGGACACGGGGCGTATTTTGGGTTACCAAATCCTTCATGCAAAACCTTTAATATTGACAGACAAACATCCAGTCCTATAAAATCTGCCAATTGCAGCGGCCCCATAGGATGAGCCATACCTAATTTCATTATGGTGTCAATCTCCTCAACACCTGCTACACCTTCATACAACGCGTATATAGCTTCATTGATCATCGGCATTAAAATACGGTTTGCAATAAAGCCGGGATAATCATTAACCAGTACAGGTACTTTATTTAGTTTCTTAGCCAGATCTATCACAGATTTAACTACATCATTTCCCGTACTAAAGCCACTGATCACTTCCACCAGTTTCATAACCGGTACAGGATTCATAAAATGCATTCCAATTACTTGCTGCGGCCGTTTTGTAACTGAAGCGATTTTAGTAATGGATATTGATGAAGTGTTGGATGCCAGAATAGCTTCGGGCTTGCAGTATTTATCAAGATCCTCAAAGATATTAAGCTTTAATTCAATATTCTCAGTTGCAGCTTCAATTACTATGTCTGCCTTTTCTACACCTTCTTTAATATTGGTGAGTGTATGGATATTACCAAGTATTTTATTCTTATCATCCCTGGTAATTGTTCCTTTATCTATTTGACGATTAAGATTATTCGAAATTGTTTCTAAACCCCGTTGGATGGCTTCATCAGATATATCAACCAGATTTACGTTGTAATTAAATTGAGCAAAAGTCTGCGCAATTCCCTTTCCCATAGTTCCTGAGCCAATAATTGTGATATTTTTCATTAGAATACTTGTTTTTTTAAGGGCTATGAAGCTTTTTTAGAGACAATTTTCAAAGTGTTAGCAAAAACAACTTATGGTAAATCTATAAAAAAAAAGCGATCCTGGGACCGCTTTCTCTACTTAAACCAACCAAATTAACAACTAACCAACTAACTAATTAACCAACTATTTTATCTTTTTTTGTTTGAGTTTGGGACTCTGAATACTGTCTTTTCCGGAACTGTTCATGTGGTGCTGATGCTGAGACTTGTGTTCCATCATTTTTTTCCTGCGTTCCTCTATAAGTTTCTGATAAGTTACCCGTTGCTCATCTGTAAGAATATTCTGAATTTTATCCAACCCGGCGGTATGTGCTTTATGTGCAGATAGCTTTTGTTTTTCACCAGTTTGATGCTGTTTACGCATGGCATCAGCCTTCTTAGCGTTTTCCAGCTGGATATTATAAATTTCCTTTTCCTGGGCTTCAGAAAGATTTAATCGTTTATCTAACGAAGCTGTAAATAAACGCGCACGTTCTTCAGGTGTTTTAACCTGTTTCGAAGCAGTTTTTTTATGGTTTTTATGATCCTTATTATGACCATTTCGAACCGAATCGGTTGCCTGTTGTGCGAATCCTGCACCAATTAATCCCACAACTAATGCTGCGGATAGCATAAGTTTTTTCATATCATATCTGTTTGTATGATAGATATGATTTTTAGCAATTGGTTTAATTTAGATATGTTAAAAAATGTAAAAATTATTTAGCCTGCAAACCTGAAATAGATTTTTGCATCTGCGACATCATAGTTGTAAGGGTTTCTAATGTTGGTTCCGGGGTTGGTTCAGGGAAAACGGTACTTATATAGGCCTTTGATTTCCAGATCTCCAGAATGTCCTCAGTTTGAATGGAGTATGGCTCAAATACTGGGTTATCTGATATTAGCTTTACAGATTTATTCTCTTTGAATTTATTCCCAGCCCTTTTATATACAATGCCTTCACTTTTAGTAATGAAAACATACGTTTCGCCGGATTTAAGATCATTCCAGTTTTCCAGATATTCACCGATCACCAGTGTACCTGATTGCAGAGGTAACATGGAGTCGCCTTTTATCTCAAAAGCCCTGTAAGTTCCCTGTTTAAATATTGGTAGGCTGAACCTCGGTAACTCCTCAATAAATTCAGGATCTGAATATCCATTTAAATAACCCGCACTTGCTTTAACAGGTACCAGTTCTATGTTCTCACGGTCGTTCTGATCAACAGAAATACTTAATATTCGGATGTTTCCCGGATTGCTTTTGGGCTTGGGCTTCCATTTGTCATCTATTTTATCATTAATTAATTCATCCATAGATAGCTCATAGTAGGAAGCGAATTTTTTTAGCAATTCATATTTGGGTTCGGCCCGATCTTCTTCATAAGCTCCTACTAACGATCTTTTAATTTCCAGTGTGTCAGCAAATTGCTGTTGAGTAAGGCCATTTTTCTTACGCAGATACTTAAGGTTTGATGAAATATTTGACATAATTAATTTTTTATTTGGAAATACTAAAATTGTTAGTAAATTTATGCTCATAAAATTAGTAAATGTTTTCGAAATAACAAATTGTATTAGCTGATCCTTTAATTTTTTTAAGATGAAAAAGTATGTTTATGTAGTAACTGACCGTAATCGTAGCTCACTCCACGTAGGTATGAGCGCTGACCTGATTAAAACAATGTGTTTTTACAGACAAATGCCGAACCTGTTTTTTGATTCTTCTCAACAGCTTACGCGTTTAGTTTACTTTGAAGAATTAAATACAGAAGGAACCGCCATAAAAAGATTCAATACCATAAGCCAGTTCACACGTCTTCAAAAAGAGCGTATTATAAGAGGGGTAAACCCTGACTGGCTTGACCTCACTTTAGGCCTGGATTTTGAAACAATCCTGCAGTCAGGATACAATGTGAAATTATCACCGCAAGTATTCAGACAATAAAAAAAGGAGCTTCACAGTGAAGCTCCTTTTTTATTAAGGTTCATTTTTTAGTTACCAACCCGGTGCAAAAGTAAGTCCAAATATACCTCCGGTTACATCGGTACGTTGAAATGGAATAGCATAATATGGTTCAATTACAAAGTATCCAAAAACGTTCACCCTAAGTGATAAACCTGCACTCATCGCCGGCACCCGTTCAATTGGCTGTCCTGTAATCGGACTAAGTGTAGGATTTGAAGGAGCTTTACCAAAGGAAACTTCAGAATCTTTATTATAGGCTAAGCCAATATCAAAGAATGCATTTAAGTCACTAAACAGATATTTTGATTCAACTGCTGCAAGTTTTTTCGGACCTGTAAATGGTAAACGCACTTCAAAATTTGCAACTGCGATTTTTGATCCTACTAATTGATCAATAGTAAATCCATTCTGATTGTTGCCACGCTTGTAAAAGGAGTTAGCTTCGTATCCTCTTATAAAGTAAGGATAACCTATAAATTGTCCGAAAATTCTGTCCTGGTCACGGCCAAATCTTGAACTATTCATTAATCTGGCCGCAAAAGTAACCGGCATTATCCGGATATATCTTCGTACATCTGCAAGTATGGTCCCGAAGTTATAGTCTCCAACATAATTGGTTACACCAAAGCGATATCTAAAACCACTTAACGGACTTGTAATACCAAACAATGTATTATCGCCAACAAATGCGGCATCAGTTCCGAAGATCCTTATCCTTTCGAAATTCATTCCATACTGATTGTAGTATGTATTAGCTTCATCCAGTGATATTTTTCTTCTGTCTGAACCTAACCCGGCTATCGGTATTCCGGAAGAGTTTATCGCATAATATTCACTGTAGCGATCTACCCGGTAGGAGTACATTGCAGCGCTTCCGGTTACTTCGAAACGGTGCACCCTGGAGAATGGATATGATCCAAAAACCTGGAATTGGTCTTCAAATCGTCTGATTATATCGTAACTGGAACGGTAAACTGTTTCACCTTGAATGTTTTCATAGTCATCTGACAATGAGGCAGTCATGTAAGGAATGTGCGAAATGGCGGCACCCCAATTGATGCGGCTTTGCTGATTTATATAGGCTACTTGTCCACCAAAATCATAGATCTCACCATTTATTGCTGCAGCCGCATAGATCTGGTTGCGACCTAAAATATCGCTGAACATCCCCTGAACACCGCCGGATAATCCTGCACCAAACTGACCTACAGATGTACCCACACCGGTATTGGCGAGGTAGTCCAGCTTAAATTTAGGTTTGTAAGGAATCTGTGTGATGGAATCGTTAGGGATTCTTTCAAATCTTTCAAAGTTGTCAAGATTTGCGTTTACAATATTTACACCAACACTATTTGACGGCGGCAGAGTTGCAGCATCAAAATTAATTGCATTCCTGTCAACCGGCGCTCCTTTAAATTCTGATGCTTTAGCGTTATAAATGGCATATTTTTGTGCTCTGTAATAAGAATAAACTACATCATCGTTACGGGAGACACTTAAAGCGGGAGAATACTCAGTAATACCGCTAATTCCGGTGAAATACTTGGTTAATTGTTCAATATTATCACCTGTAATATTATATCGGTATAAGTTTCTGAAACCATCTCGGTTAGATAGAAAGTAAATACTTTTATTATCTGCAGAGAATTGTGGATTCAGATTATTGGCTCCATTAAATATAGTAATGTCGGTTACAGATTTAGATGCCAAATCCAAAACAGCCAGATTCATTGTAATATCCACCGACTTCTTAGCCATATCCATTGTAGTGCGGTCGCTTGAAAAAACGATCTTACTGCCGTCGGAAGAGAAGCTTGGTTGATAGTCTGAATACTTGTCATTGGTAAGCTGGGTAATTGCTTTTGTTCTCAGATTATACATGTACAGATCTGATTGGCCATTTTTCAATCCTGCAAATGCAATATCATTCCCATTGGGTGACCATGCAATATTTCCGAATTCCTGCACATCGCCCATACCTTCAGACAAAATCGTTTTACCTGAATTTACATCAATAATAAGCAGTTTGTTACGTCCGGTACTAAATACACTGGATGCAAATTGTTTACTATCAGGAGAGAATGCACCTGCAGATTCAATAAAACTGAACTCATCAATGTGTGTATTTGTGGTTTTGCTTGTCAGCTTTCGGATTACTTTTCCCGTTTTTGCATCCGCAAGGAAGAGATCCAGACTTAGTAATTCCTTTTCTGAGATGAAAGAGATATACTTGCCATCCGGGGATACGGCAGGAACAACGTTCATATCGCCTGCATTTTTAGCATCAATTACACGATTCCCTATAGGTGCATTAGAAGTATCTTTTGCATATGGTCTGTATGCATTTTCAATACTTGTTCTCCAAAGATTAGACAATGTTTTTTCATCATAACCAAAGGTTCTGCGTATAGCGTTTTCATATCCAACACGAGCCGTCTGCTTAAAAAATGGTACAATTATCGTATCACCGTATGTTGAACCCATATATGCCCAGAAAGCCTGGCCATAACGATAAGGAAAATACCTGCTTGAGGTAGTAAGGTCTTTTAAACTAGGTATGTCCTTGTTCAAATAGGCATCTCTCATCCACATCGCTGTAAATGCATCTACCTTCCCAATAGAAAGGTATTCTGCCATACCCTCCACCATCCACAATGGAATATTTCCTATACTTTCAAGCTGGGTGGAATCAGATTCAATTAATGAATGGTATTGAAATGCATGAACAAGTTCATGGCCTAATACATGGCGCGTTTGCTGATTCAATTGCATTATAGGCATAATGACCCTGTTCTTCAATCCCTCGGTAACACCGCCGGTACCTACACTTATCTCACCCTGAAGGGCTGTAGTTTGTTGAAAATCAGGATGGTTAGCGTATAAAATCAGTGGATTTTTCTTTTTAAAAGTATCCCGGAAAACCTGCTGGTGCAGGTCATACCAGATTTCAGCTTCCTTCGCAAAGTTAAAAGCAAGACTATCATTATGTAAATAATGATACAACTCATAATGTGGAGTTTGATATACCTTGAATTTGAGGTTTTTGTACCGTACTTTGTTTTGCCCAAAGTACTGGGCGGAAGCGGGCAGGGCGGCTGATAAAACCAAAGCCGATAGTAAGGTAAAAAACATCCAGTAAGAGGTTTTTCTTATTAGGAGGTAATTCTTTTTCATCCGTTAATAAATTTGAGTATGAATTTACATAATCTTAATTAATAGTCCTTATTGGTATTAATCTATTTCTTATTTATTTGTTTGTTCTTCTTTATTTAAATTTTTTCTTTGTTTTCTGCGTTCTTTTCTTGAAAGTGATTTATCCTCTTCTGTGGGGGTAATTACTGATGGTTTTTCAGCAGGTTTCTGTGGCTCGGCTGGTTTTTTACTCTCATTTTTAAGGCCTTGAGGTTGTTCTTTAGGCAAACTATCAACAGATGGTACCTCATCAGGAATAATGGGAAGAAAACTATCAACAGCAAAACTGTCTACAGACACTGTATCTATAATTTCAGGTTCTGGCGGACAAATATATTCGCGATCAATAGGCTTCGCTGGTTTTGGAAATTTACCATAAGTATAACCTATAGAAGGATCGCGGTAAACCTTCTCCATAAACTTTGCAAAGATTGGTAAAGCAGTTTTTGATCCTTCACCGGTATCTGACCGCCTGAAATGAACGGAACGCTCATCGCATCCTACCCAAACACCGGTTACCAGATCTTTTGTTAATCCCATATACCATCCATCTACGTAGTCGGATGATGTTCCGGTTTTGCCCGCTATCTGATTTTCTTTTTTAAACAGGTCCCATTCCCATAAAG
>DASWTL010000410.1:0-17183 GCA_036402155.1 Sphingobacteriaceae bacterium
ACATCGTTTTCTGCTGCCCATTTTTCCCATGCGGCTGACAATTTTTTAAGTAACTCCGGGTTCTCCTTTGCCACATTTTTCGTTTCTGTCCGGTCGGTTCTCAAATTATACAGTTCCCAGGGACTATTCACATTTAATGTCACCAGCTTCCAATCGCCATAACGAACACCCCTGCTGTTTAAATGCTCGAAGAATAAATATTCGTGGCCTTTCCTCTGCTTTCCCTTGAAAATATCAGCCAGACTTTTACCGGCATAAGGAGTTATCGCACTACCCTTAAATTTTGCAGGATATTTCGCCCCGCTAAGTTCCATGAATGTGGGCATAAAATCGATAATATGTCCAACCTGGTTGGTTATTGTACCTTTTGAATTAATCCCTTTGGGCCAATAGGCAATTAATGGAGTAGCAATACCGCCCTCATATTGCTTAATTTTCCAGTACCGGAACGGCGTGTTCGAAACATTACTCCACATATCATCTGCTGAAGCAAAGGTTGTTTGTGGGCCGGGCAATACTTTTTTATTGACCGGAAAGATCACCTGGCGGCCATCGCGGGTAGAACCAGCCCTATCATAACCCGGACCATAGTTCTGCGCGTTATCTGAACTTGCACCATTATCACTTAAAAACAGGATAAGTGTATTATCCAGCTGGCCTGTTTCTTTCAGGGTGGCGATCATCCGACCGATTCCGGCATCCATCCGGTCGATCATGGCTGCCTTCACTGCCATGGCATGTGCATCCCATTCTTTATCCGGATTATCTTCCCAGCTTCGGTCGCTTTTCCATCTTTCTGGCAAAGCTGTTTCTGCGCTGATAATGCCTTCCTTAATTAATTTTTTATACCGTTCTTCTCTGATTTTGTCCCAGCCTTTTTTGTACACGTTTTCATATTTCCTGATATCTTCAGGCAGTGCGTGAAGCGGCCAGTGCGGTGCAGTGTGTGCCACATACAGGAAGAAAGGCTTTCCGGTTTTAGAAAAGTTGCGGATATAGTTTGACGCCGTATCGTTTATAACATCGGTATAATAATAATCCTTACTTACGGCTTCAACAGGTTCGGTTCCATTTACCAGCGAGAAAGGGTCAAAAAAATCAACTACCCCCCAGATGTTTCCGTAATACTTATCAAAACCGCGGTTAACCGGATACTGTTCGACCGGTGCAAAATAAGGCAGCGACTTTTGATGGGCAAGCCACTTTAAATGTTCCTCTTTGGGCAGAGCCGGTGTATTAGACAAATGCCATTTTCCCACCATGCCGGTTTGGTAGCCTGCTGTCTTCAACACTTCTGCAATGGTTACCGTGTTCTCTTTCATGAAACCCCGGTACCCCGGAAGATTATGATCTGTACTCATTTCTCCGACACCCGCTTTATGATTATAAAGACCGGTTAACAAAGCAGCACGGGTAGGACAGCACCGTGAAGCATTATAAAATTGAGTAAAACGCAATCCGCCTTTTGCGAGTTTATCAATATTTGGCGTGCTTATTTCAGCGCCATAACATCCGATATCGGAATATCCTAAATCATCAGCCAGAATAAGTACAATATTTGGACGATTATCTTTCCGGCTTTGGGCTTCAGCTGACCGGAACATGACCGTGAATAACAGTACAAAAACAGTCACTCCTATAAGATGGAATTTACCTAAGCTCATATCTACTTCTTTATCAGTGCCTTACCGCACTATATTCAAATATTCCAAAATACCTGAAAAAACCCACCATTATGGATGGATTTTTTCAGGATTGGTTTAAAACTTATTTAATTAAAACGTATACAAACCGAAATCGAATTGCGAATCGGTCTTCACATCTTTTACCTCCACCATCAATTGATTTTCTCCCGGATTAAGATATCCCGAAAAATCACTCAGGTTTATTTCATCATAATGCCGTTTGGTATTAATGAACTTATTCACAACCAGTTTGCCATTCAGGTAGATCTTAACATCAGCATGTGCCAGAATTCTTAGTTGTAAATTATCAATTTCCTTATCTGTGCTGAATTTTTTTAAAGCCCAATGGTTCTTGCCTTTTTTCAAGTTAACAGGGCCTGAAACGCTTGAAAAAGATGCTGAATTCAATGATAAGGAACCCGCAACCGGATTTTTATCTGTAATCAGAATTTTCTGTGGATTAACTTCAGAATCACTAAAAATTGCCGTCGAGTTTGAATACTTACCATATAATGGCTCATGTAAGATCCGCATTAATGCCGGATCTATTTTGATTTTCTTCCGATCATAAGTAACCAAGCCATTTACTTCACCTTCAACATCGGTGGTTTGGGTATAAACAGCTGCAGATAGCCCGCGGCCAACCATCGGATACATGTTATACATTAACTGAGCATACTCTTTAATAAGAACATCACTGGTTTGATAGGTGCGATAACCCCAATTCCGCATACCCGGATTCCATAAATGAACTTCTAAAGGAAGACCCAGGCCGCCAAATTCACCTAAAACTATTACTCTGCCCGGATTTTGAACGGCAGGCTCCATCCCTGGGCCAGGATAATGGTGAGCGTCGTTCATAGCTCCCACATTTCTGTCAGTCCATCCGCTAACGCCATTCACTACACGTGTCGGATCATAATTCTGAGTCCATTCTACAACTCGTTTTGTATCATACTGTCCCCATCCTTCATTAAAAGGCACCCATACTACAATGGATGGGAAAAAGCGAAGATGATCCATAATTGATTTCCACTCCTGTTCAAACTGCTTTGCTGACTCTGCCGGTCTGTCCCAATCTTCTTTTGCTTCTGCTTTAACATGCTGAATCTCACGGTCTGCAGTCCTGAAACCCGAAACCATGTCCTGCCAAACTAATAATCCAATAGAATCAGCATAATAGTAGTAGCGGGATGGTTCTACTTTAATATGTTTACGCAACATGTTAAAACCCATATCCTTTAACATATCCATATCAAACCGCATGGCTTTGTCTGATGGAGGGGTTAGCAACCCGTCAGGCCACCATCCCTGATCAAGTGTTCCGTATTGAAAAACCGCTTTATTGTTTAGCAGCAGCCTTTGATAGCCAAATTCATCCTTCCCGACTGAAATTTTACGCATTGCAAAATAGGTTTTGACCCGGTCGAGAACCTTACCCCCGTTTTTTAATTCGATTTCAAGGTGATAAAGCGATGGGTGTTCCGGAGTCCATAATTCTGCATCAGGAATCGAAATTGAAACAGCATTATTAGCATTGCCCGAAGTATTTGAAATCACCTTCCCATCCTTCAGCACTTTTATTGTCAGTTTCTCTTTCCCTGTGCTTCCTTCTACCACATTTTTAACGACTACCTTATTCCCGTCGATATCAGCCTCCGGAACAATAGATTTTATAAACGTTTTTTCAACGGGCTCCAACCATACGGTTTGCCATATTCCGGTGACAGGCGTGTACCAGATTCCCTTAGGATCTAACACTTGTTTACCTCTTGCTTGTGTCCCTGTATCTGTCGGATCCCAAACCGATACCACCATCTCCTGCTTACCGCTCTTCACCAGATTAGTTATATCGAAAGAAAAAGGATCACTTCCTCCCTTGTGTGTTCCTACCTTCTTTCCATTGATCCAAACTGTAGTTTCCCAATCTACGGCGTCAAAATGCAATAACAGTTTTTTATTCTTCCATTTGGAAGGAACGGTAAACGAGGTCCGATACCAAAGTTCCTGATCCGGTTTTACCAGTTTCCCTACGCCAGACAATGATGATTCAACACAAAAAGGAACCAAAATTTTCCCATCAAATGATGAAGGCTTATTCTGTCCTTTAGGTTTTATAGCGTAATCCCAGGTTCCATTCAGGTTTTGCCATTCTGATCTGACTAACTGGGGTCGTGGATATTCTCTCCAGGCATTATCTGCGTTTATATCCTGTCCCCAGACAGTCTTCATCGCACGCGCCTGATACTCCTGCGATTTTACGTTTCCGCACAAAAAACAAATTAAAATCCAACTAAAAAGTATTCTCATAAATCAGTTTATGGTAAAAAAATAATATCCAAGTTTAATCATTCAACATCTAACCAACTTGTAGTTTTAGGTTAAATAGTTGAAATTTTGTAGAATAATGGAACCAGGAGAAATTCTGGATTTAAGTATATATCTAACTGTAAACAAGCTAGTTAAATGAAAATACTGCGTGTGTGAGCATAAAACATCTGCCGGAAGGCATGAATAAAAAATCAGGACTTGATAGCCAGCAGGGCTTCGGATACATTTGTTGTAATGCGGCTAAAGTTATGTGCAGCTATAAGTTTTTTAGTTGCAAGCCATGATCCCCCTACGGCAATTACATTTTTCTCCTGAATGAACGACTTTATATTCAGGATATTTACCCCACCCATTGGAATGAACTTTACTCCGGTATGCCCGTATGGCCCTTCAAGGGCTTTTAGCATACCAAGTCCGCCAACCTGCGATGCAGGAAACAATTTTAAGATCTTACAGCCCATCTCTAAGGCAATCTCAATTTCAGAAGGTGTCATCACACCCGGTATAAAAGGAAAGTTCAGTTTAAGAGCCTCCTTTACTACCGCTGGATTAAAGCCTGGAGCTAATCCGAATTGTGCGCCTGATTCAGCTGCCTGATGCAGTTGCTCAATGGAAAGAATGGTGCCTGCACCAATATTCATTTCAGGGAACTCAGCGTGGATATTTTTTAAAGCCTGATATGCATTTGCAGTCCGGAGTGGAACTTCCATGATGTTAAGCCCACCTTCCAGAATCGCTCCTGCGACGGCAGGTGCTTCTGAAGGATCTTCAAATGATACGGCGGGTAATATCTTTTTTAAAAAGAGGTTTTCCATATTTCTGCACTATCTTCAGTACCATTAATTCCTGAAAGGAAATTCTCAAATCAATATCAAATATTATCAAAAAGATTTACTTGCCCGATTCTAAATAACGAAAGCTTCCTGGTTTTACCTTTAATTTTTCGGTCTTGTTTTTTGAATTTACAAAAACGGCATTCACAATGCCTGTTAATCGTGGCGCAATAGCTGTATCAGAATAATGTGTATGAAGAACATATTTCCATTTTCCCTTGGCATCCTTAATTAAGTCGCCGTGGCCAATTCCATTTTTACCCACATTATTTCTGCTGATTATTGGTCCTTCTTCGCTTTTTTTCCAGGGACCGTAAGGGCTTTTACTTGTAGCATAGCCAACAGCATAATCTTTACTCCTGAAATGATTAGCACTATACACCATATAATACGTGTCCTTTTCTTTAATAACTGTCGGACCTTCCGTCACCGACCATTTATCATTTTCAGTATTTTCCCATTCTTCCGTAGCTGTTATACACTCTTTTAAAGTTTCCTTTTTAACTCCTGAAAAATCATCATTTAACCTGGCAACAAAAATCCTGTTACCTCCATTTGCAACAATAACATGATATAGGTACTTTTTGCCATCATCATCGATAAACACGTATGGGTCTATCTGTTTTTGACCCTGGATTAAGTTAACCTTATTTTCCTGAGTAAAAGGCCCCAGGGGGCTATGACTTGATGCTATGGCAATATGTTCATTGGCAGTATAAGCCATGTAAAATTTATTGTCATATTTAAATACCTGGGGTGCCCAAAACTTTGCATCGCCAAAACTATCGCCTTTGGCCAGAGCGTACCCGGTTTTTGCACCGGAAGGACCTTGCCAGATCTTCATATTTTTAGAAGTATATACGATAAATCCGTTATTGTAAGGTTTTGACCCTGTACCATATAGATAGTAAGTGCCTGAGTGATAAAAAACCGTCGGATCCGCCAGCTGAATTCGGGAATCATGCGATTGACCCTGAGTAACAGCGGTGGCCAGAAAAAATAATATAGTTGTTAAATGTTTCCTGATTCTCATTTATTTGATAAGATGTAATATAACAATTGGTTAATACCAATAAACAAAGCAATTATCGCAAGAAAGAATCTAATTCACTGCAATTTTTGTGTTTGTTCGTAAAAAAATTGTAGGTATATGAGATTTTACGAAGAAGTGCAACAAAAAACTCACAGATAACATGACAACACTAAGTGATCATGATCTGTGAGTTTTAGTATTGAATCTATTCAGACTCTATATTACCAGATTGAAAGCTTCTTACCAGATACCAATGAATTTATATTGTAGCTGAGTGTAAACTCATTTGCAGAGTTAAATGCACCGTTAATGCTGCTTGAATTTACTTCTCTGCTGTAACCAATTTTAAACTGGCTAAACCTGATGCCAGCATTAACTGTATATGCGAGATCATTCCTGTAGCCTGCACCAATCCATAGCATATTATTATAAACCCCTTTAACCTGAGCTTCTGCAATGCTCTTTTGCCTTTCATCATAACGGTAAATACCATTTACAATTACACCAAAAGATTGCGTAAGCGCTCTGCGATATCCCGCCTGCACCACGTGCTGCATGGCATACAAATCCTGGAAAATGGTATTATCAGAAAGATTCTCCTCGATCAGGTCAGTAAGCGCATATCCAATATAATAATCGGCAGCTCTAACTGCAACACCGGCATTTACTCCCAGTTTATTGATCGACTCATTTAAGGCAGACTGATCATCTGGTCCGTCGAACACCAGTCCCTC
Source organism: Sphingobacteriaceae bacterium (assembly GCA_036402155.1). GTDB lineage: Bacteria > Bacteroidota > Bacteroidia > Sphingobacteriales > Sphingobacteriaceae > DASWTL01. Next base: position 6,617 of record DASWTL010000410.1, read on the forward strand.
ATTATCGAATTTATTAACATCATAGGTTACAGCAGCACCTGCATGCAGACGAAGCGTCTTAGTTAATTTAAATCCTGAATTATATGACAACGCAATCCGGCTATTCTTTAATGACCCGTAGTTGTCGTTTAAAAGTGAAAGCCCTAAGGCGTGAGTAAGAGCGCCTTCAGTTCCTGCTTTACCCCCTATATCAGCTAAATTTAATTCACCTGCAACAAACAAAGTTTTCGGTGCTTCATCCGAACCATCAAAATGATCACGGTAAAAACTTTTTACCATAGAACCTTCATTTCCGGTTAATGCGGGATTGTAATATTGCTGAAACTGTGAGAAATTGGCAATCTGCGTCCTTTGCTGGGCATTGCTAAATAGCCCTGTGAAAACTAAACCAATTAATACGATATAATTCTTATTCATAATTTCCTATTTAATAACTGTAACAACTCCCTTTTTCTCCATACTTAGGTCAGGAACCTTTATTACATATGAATAAGGGCCTGCGATGATTTGTCCATGCTGATTCCTGCCATCCCATCCTACATTAGGATCGGTAGAATAAAATAACCGAACGCCATCCCGGTCAAATACCTCCACTGAGCTTACCCGGTAATATTTTAAATCAGGGTTAATCCAGGTATCATTCTTTCCGTCATTATTAGGAGTGAAAGCATTTACAATCTTAATATCATTCTTAACCGTTACTGTAGTTGTAACCGACAGATTATCAGGATTAATTGTTCCCCGATTTGGTATAATGGTACCTAATACGGTGTATGTTCCAAGCAGGTATTGATTGTAACCTGCAGCGCTTGGCGCCCATGACACCTGAACCATCTCCTTAGTGCCATTTTTGTAGGTTACCTCAAGTTGTTTTGCCAGAGGTCTCAGGTCAAAATTAGTTTTTTGAGGTACTGTTACCGGTGTTGGAGCCGCTACGCTTGCTATTACAGGAACCGGAATAGAGGCTTCTTCTTTAAGCTCAATATTGTCTACATCAAGTGTAGCCACCCAGTTAGGGTTTGATGCAAACTTAAACCCTCTAAGATTTTTAGCCGCAGTTACTGCTGGAGCTTCATCAATAGCTATTGTTACATTCGTTCCACTAACCACATATACATCAGCATGGTCATCCATCACACTTGCAGGCTGTCCATCAGGACCTACATAGCCTAATGGTTCACCACTATTATTAATGTACCATATAATGGTTTTAGTACCTGAATACACCGGGCTGGTTTGTTGAGTAGATGATCCCGTAACAATTTGGAATTCACCTACATTTGCGGTTGGGTTTACGCGAAGTATGGAATGAATTGCACCATCTCCGGGTGCTGCTACAACGGGCGAACCGGGATAATCCCCGACAGTAAACTGAAAACCATTATCAATTGCACCTTCGGTATTACCTGTAACTGTAACTTCCATAGAATATTTCAGAAAGTTTGCCGGGCCAGATGGAAGAGTGGTTCGTTGAAAACCTGCTCTGTTAATACCGGAACCACCATTTTTCACTATCTGTAGCTTATTATTGACTATATCTACTGTTGCGTTTCCATTAGCAGATAGCAGATTAAATTTATTAGCTACGGTACCTGTAGCTGTTGTAAGATACGTTGCAATAGCTGTTGAGCTATTAAAATCCTGTGAAAAATATATGGTGCCGGCAGCTCCGGAGATATTACCCCCCTGATCTATCCCACCTGATTTAACAATACCATCTTCATTCTGTGGATTTAAAGATTCATCATGCTTGCAGCCCTGCAGCATAACCAGAGCTGAAATGATGAAAGAAATATTTTTTATTGATTTCATAATTATCTTTTTAATTAGACTATCCATCTTTTAAGAGAAATACTCTTCTATAATATCAGAGATAAGCAGCAGATTTTGTAACGCTGCTTATCTGTTGTTCAATTTAGATTAACATACCAATTGATTACCAGTCTGGATTCTGAAGCCCGAAATTACGGTTCTGTATCATCTCAGAACTTGGAATTGGAAACAGTAAAAATCTTTTGGCCGGTAAGTTTAAAATCAATACCGGTGCATACACTGCGTTACTATTACTGTATACATCCTGATTGGTATATGTAGGTAAAGTTCTTGGATGTTTAGTCTGATCAGCCAAACGAACCTTAAACTGATATTCATACATGGTTTGTGTTGCACTTAACGGACTTCTCATTCTTACCAGGTCAAACCATCTTTGTCCCTCACCAACCAGTTCAAGACCGCGCTCATCAAAAATTTTCATTCGGAAGGTATTCTGATCTACCGCAGTAGTGGCGGTTAAATTAGCTGGAATTTTTCTTGCTTCTGCTATAGAATTTACCGTTCTTGCCCGGGTTCTTACCACATTAAACGCGTCCAATGCAGGTTTTGTAGGGCCACCCAGTTCATTTAAAGCTTCTGCTTTAATCAGGTAAACCTCAGCCATACGGATAATAAAGAAATCATTGCCATGATTACGACCGTCTTTACCTGTAGGATCCTGATATTTTGCAATAAGGGGGTCATTTATCGTTCCGTCGGTTACATTACCATCGATCCTGGTTCCTGAAAGGTTAGGATAAACAGCATACCATCTGTTACTGTTATTACGTCCAGACTGGAAAAATGCTTTAATATTTCTATAATCAATACTATCCAGATTAAGCGGATCCGTTCCCGTAATATAATCTCCTGTACGATAATAATCAGCAAACCAATGCATTACACGAAATGTATTATCGCCATTTCCACCGTTTGCACTTACTCCCCAAGTATTTCCAGCTCCAAAACGGCTGGCATACTCAGAACCGGCAGCAGGCTGTTGGCGGTTATTCGGATCTGTCTGAAAACGAATTCCAAATATCACCTCATTATAAGCCTCAGTTTCTTTGGCAATTACAAACAAATCACCATAATTAGTTAACAAGTTATATTGTTTACTTGCAATAACCGAATCAGCGTAAAGTACCGAATTCTGGTATTGTTCTGTTCCTGCTGAACCTTTAAGGGCAAGCTGGTTTCCATAAGTCAGGTATGCCTGGGCAAGCAATGCCTGAGCTGCGCCCTTTGTTGCACGTCCTAATTCAGAAAGATTAACCTTTGATGCTAATGGCAATCGTTCGGATGCCATTTTGAAATCGGAGAATATTTGGGCATAAGTCTCATCAACCGAGGCCCTTGGCATGTAGAAATCGCTATTGATATCAGCAGCCTGCAACCTTAAGGGTACTCCTCCATATAATCTAACGAGGTAATAGTAAGCGAACGCCCGTATAAAATGTGCTTCTCCAAGAGCTCTCTTTTCGAATGCAGGACTAAGTTCCAATTTACCTAATACGTCGATCAAATTATTGGCATTTGCAATAGTAGCATACATATTATCCCACATCGGAGCCGTACTTCCGCTGGAATATGTACGCTTGGCATAATCTCCGTAGGACGACCCGGCGTTAGAATAAATGTCATCCGCAGTAATAGTCAGCATGATATGACCAAGGAATTTAAACATTCCCGGGTCATTAAACCTGGAATACATACCAGCAATAACGGCGTCGACATCACTTTCCGTTTTAACCGTAGCCGGCGTTGGCCTGTCCATAATCTTCTCATCTAAGCTGCATGAGCTTAACATGATTAATACTGCCGAAAACAGTGTTAAATATTTATATTTTAAAAAATTCATCTTACTAAGTATTAATTGTTAAAACGTAAGTGTAAGTCCTCCTGAGAATGAACGCGCCTGTGGTAAAGTACCAAGGTCTAACCCGTTGTTTAATGAACTTTGTCCGAACGAGTTAACATTTGGATCATATCCGGTATATTTCGTGATCGTTAACAGGTTTGTCCCGGTGGCAAATAGCTTTAATGTTCCCATATTTAACCTTTTTGGCAAATTGAAACTATAACCAAGAGTAAGATTCTGTAGTCTTACAAAAGATGCATCTTCAACCATCCAATCCGGCATACGCTGTTGCAACCTTACAGACTCTGTAGTCAGTCGGGGGTAGAGATTACTTGTCCCCTCTCCATGCCATCTGCCCAGATATGAATCTTTGAAAGAGTTATAAGCGGTATTCGAGTGGTTAGAACCCACCATCCAGCGGTTTAGATTAAATAACTCACCACCATAGCTACCGAATATAACCATACTAGCAGAAAATCTCTTGTATTCTAAATTGGTGTTAAATCCATAGGTAAAGTCTGGCGTAGGATTACCAATAATGGTTCTGTCATCACCTGAAATCTGACCATCACCGTTTATATCTACATATTTGATCATTCCCGGACGAATTAACTGACGGTTAGCATTGGCTAAAGCCGGATCTGTATCAATTTCATTTTGATTCTGGTAGATACCATTGGTTTTATACCCATAAAAATTCGAAATCTGTTCGCCAACGAAGGCAGCAGTAACAGGCTGTGAAAGCACGATAGCCCCACCTGCAAAAAAACCTCTTCCAAAGATCACACTCGACTCTCCAAGGTTCACTACTTTATTGCTGAAGGTAGAAAAATTAGCCCCAACATTCAGGTTAACATTTCCGGCCGTAAAATTATATGACCCTTCAACATCCACACCTTCGTTTAAAATTTTGCCAATATTGGTATAATAATTCCCGATACCTGAAGAGCCCGGCAATGCCAGATTGATCAACAGATCAGTGGTAATGTGTTTATAGTAATCAACCGTGAAAGATAACTTGTCTTTCAGGAAACCAAAATCCATACCCGCGTTGTACTTAGTTGTTCTCTCCCAACCCAGGTTAGGATTGTCGATATCAGCTAACACAAACCCCGGTTGTATATTCGTTCCGAATGGATAAGAGTTTAGCCCATAAGACATCTGTGAACCACCAACGGCTATATTATCATTACCGGCTACACCAATGCTGGCACGCAATTTAAGTACTGAAAGAAAGTCAACATTCTCTTTAAAGAACTTCTCGTTGGAAGCATTCCATCCCAGACCTACTGAAGGATAAAATTGCCATTTATTGCCCGGAGCCAAACGGGTTGAACCGTCGTATCTACCGGTTAACGTTAATATGTACCGTCTGTCATATGCATAATTTGCACGACCAAGCACAGATTGTAATGATCGTTCTGACCTTCCATTATAGGTTTTGCCTGGAAAGGCAGCTCCTTCCAGATTATTATAAGATAAAGAGTTTGAAGGGAAACCCATAGCAACTACACTGGTTGAATTATTATACCAGCGCTGAAAACTAAAACCACCTACAGCATTAATTGAATGCTTTTTAGCATAAATCTTCTTAAAATTAAGTAAATTATCTATCAGATAGTTCGAGTTGTTATTATCTGCCCGGGTGGCATAACCTCCGGGAGCTGAATCTCCGATAAATGTTCCTGTAGGATAATATACCTGGCGAAGAGAGTATATCTGATTTACGCCGGCCCTTAACGTATAAGAAAGGGATTTCGAAATCTTATAGTCGGCATTAAAGTTTGAAAGAAGGGTTTTCATGTTGGTTTTATCCGCAACTTTATTAATTAAAGTCAGTGGATTATTTGAAAGATCCTCATCAATTTCGCCGGTTTCAGGATCATACGGAGTTTGCAACGGGTTAAACGATAAAGCTCCCATTACGGTAGATGAACCCAGAATACCGGTCCAGTTTGACTGCAATCCAAAAGTACGATCAGCAACTGAAATAAAATTTCGCAGTCCAACAGTAAGTTTAGGGCTTATCTGACGCTGGTAGTTTAACCGCAATCCACCTTTTACAAATCCGGCTTTCTGAATAATACTTGTCTGATCGGAATAATTCCCTGACAATAAGTAATTATCCTTGTCAGTCCTTCCTGAAAATGAAAGTTGATAATCCTGTGCCAATGCATTTTGATAAACCTCATCCTGCCAGTTAATATTTCGGGTTTTAGATATTGAATCTAGTTGAAGTTCTGAATAAGGCAGATTCAACGTACCGGTCCCATTCCAGCTGTTTGTTGCCGCCTCATTTTTCATCATCATATATTCATACGAGCTTAACATTTCCAGCTTACGTGGCAACTGACTTAAATCAAACCTGGAAGAGAACGATATCCTGTCTTTACCGCTTGAGCCGCTTTTGGTTGTAATCAATACCACACCATTTGCTCCCCTTGAACCATAAATAGCTGTGGATGATGCATCCTTCAAAATCTCAACGGATTCAATATCATTTGGATTAATCGAAGCTAAGGGATCTGCCGGTGGAATATCAGCACCACCATCTAAACCTGTACCTGCATAAGTTGCTCCAAAAGATGATTCAATTGGTTGTCCGTCGATTACTATCAATGGCTGGTTACTTCCGGTTACGGAAGTCATACCCCGTATGTTAAATGTAACGGCTCCACCTGGTTCACCTGTGTTAGTTACAATGTTTACACCTGAAACTTTTCCCTGTAGAGCTTCTGTAATAGATACAGATTTGGTTTCATTAACCCCTTTCATCTTTACAGAAGTTATTGACCCGGTTACATCGCTTTTATCAACTGTTCCATAACCCACTACCACCACTTCCTGAAGCTGTTTTGCATCTTCTTCCAATATCACATCAATGGAGCTTCTTGAATTAATATTTACCAGTTTTCTTAAAAAACCAAGGTAAGTGAATTCCAAAGCTGCGGTAGAAGGAGCCATTATTGTATATCGCCCCGATTGATCAGTTGCCGCCCCTCTTTTAAGACCTACCACATTTACACTTACTCCTATCAAAGGTTCCCCATTGACATCTTTAACTGTACCTGAAACAGTAATATTCTGTGCCATTACTCCTCCTGAATATAAAAGGAAAATTAAAAATGCGGGGAGCAGAATTTTAGGGAACTGCCATAAAAATTCCCTTTTAGGTTTTGTAGAGTTTACAATCATATTTTATTTTATTTAGTTGGTTATTAAATCCGATCAGGTAATCAGAATGAGATTACTTAAATTGGTAAGCAATGATAATTGAATACAGAAAGGAGAAGTATCACATTTGTACTTTAATATAGAAAAATTGTAGACTCAAAAAATAGACAGCCATGATAATTTGAGGTTGAGAAGCATTACGTGAACATTTTCTCAGCCAGCAACGTTTTACCAAACGTCCCTAAAGCCAAGCAACGCTGTCAAGGTACAGGCAATAGTGGTTTTTGAGCCTGGAGAAATTATTCAAATTGAATACAATTATATGGTGGTTATTATTCAAATCTTCTTATTGACACTTGAACCATAACCATCCTTTTTCAATAAAATTTAATCATACTGGAAGGCAATTCAGAACAAAGGCTGCTCATACGCGGCATCGACCTTACCACTTCCAAAATGTATCAGACGTTTCGGCCGGCATGGCCTGTTCAACAGTGGTGAAATCAAATGTTTCACCTTGAACGATATCTCTATTTTATAAAGCCGATCCTCATGTTACAATAGAGGATCGGCCAGCGCCATTTATGGGAGAACAGTCTTTGCAGATAATGTCACCTCAGAATATGGAGTATCACTCCATTGTCCGTCAACACCTTCTACTTTTCCGGTTTTGGCTGATATGAGTCTTACATAGATCAACCCTTTTTCACCATCTGCTGTTTTATACAAATAAACCTTTCCTGCCTGAATTGCCACAGCATCCAGGGAAGGATCTGCTAAGCCCGTAATCGGCGCTGCATCAACTTTAGTGATGGCGTTATAATTGGCAGCAGTGAGCGTAGTCAATGCATATTTGGTATTTTTTAAAGTTGAAACAGTCAATAATTTATAATCTTTCCTGAGTGCCGGGTTCACCAAAGCCGCTACTTTTGTTGTTCCTCCTGAAAGCACAACGTCTCCAAGCGAAAAGTCAATTTCCTGAGTATATGTTGTGTTTCGCATATATACCCTTCCTGTTAGCCAGGATGCAAAATAAGGACCGTAATAATTTTCAACGGTTTCCATCTTAACTTCCTCTGAAAACGACACTGAAGGCGTAATTTTGATCAGGATGTTTCTCTCGTATGTCCGTTCAAGAGTGTCTGTAACGACTACTTTTACTGCCTGGTTGGTTGTTAAAGAAGGAATGGTATAGGTAGCCGAATGGCTGTTCTTAGGAGTCGTAAACGCCTGACTGGAGATAAGCGCACCCCGGTTTCCGGTTGTTGCATCTGCTGAATAAATTTCAAACAGTCGAATGACGGGACCGCTAGCGGTGACATCAACTTTTACAGGATAGGTAGTAGCTCCTTTCGATGCAGTCACAATATTGCTCTCCCCACCTTCGGAGAATTGGATCTTTACATCCGGCGTATAGTTGATTTCTTCTACTTCCTTGCTGCAGGAAGCAAATAATGCAATACCTAGGATTGCAATGAGTGATATATTCTTTTTCATAATATTTCTTTCTAGCGTTTGATTGTTAGTAGCCTGGGTTCTGATAAATTAATGGTGCATTGTTTACTTCGTCAACCGGAAGAGGCGACAGGTTCATACGTTCACTGTAGTTCCTTACGTCAAGCGGCAAGCGTACAAACTTACCACCTATAACGTCTATACCCATAGCCGGACGGTTCATTACATTGTTTGCAATTTTCCACCTTCTGATGTCGAAGAACCGGTGCTCCTCGAATGCAAGCTCCACCCGGCGTTCTTTGCGTATCCGCTCTCTCAGAGTAGCTTGTGTGTAATTTGAGGCATTCAGTAAGCCTACTCCGGCACGAGTTCTAATCCTGTTAAGCTGAGTTACAGCTTTCTGCCTTGCGGTCGCATCGTCGCTGGCTTCGTTAATTGCTTCGGCATAGTTTAACAATACTTCAGCATATCGCATCATGATAAAGTTCTGCGAGGTTTTACCACCGTTCATGTGGTCAATGCGGTCATCCAGCCACTTAACAAGGAAGTATCCGCTGCCCCAGGTGAAAGCCGTGGTTAGGTTTACAGTAGCCGGGCCTTTATTTACAAGCGGCCAGGTTGCGCCATGATGGATCATAGTCTGGCGAAGCCGCGGATCCCGGTTTTTGTAAGGGTCCTGCTCATTATATCCCGACGCGGAATTTATGATCGGGCTGTAGTCTGCATTGTAGCCGGTAATGGGTTCTGTACCATTCAGCATATCATAAGCATCTGCCAGCCATTGTGTAGGTACAGTAGCCACTTCCTTGTTAACATTCCATGGGTTAAAGGCGGGGAAATTATTATACAAGTCATTATCATCCGGGCGCAGGTACACAAGCATATTCTCCTGATTTGACCTTTCGTTAAATAGCCGGCTATAACTTTTGGCGGGCTCTGTAGGGGACACGTACAACTTATGGATATTATTTGCGTCTGCATAGCTTATTAAAGCTTCTGCTGCGTCTGCGGCTTGCTTCCAGGTAACACCAGATGTCTGGAAGAGCGGGCTGGCCGCGTACAGCAATGTACGGGCCTTGTATCCCAAGGCGACAGAACGGGTGATCCGGCCGTAGTCAGCACCAGACCATGTCTCAGGCAGCATTCCTGCCTGGGAAACTGCGTCGAATTCGGCAATAATGAAATCTACTGTAGTTTTCAAGTCCTCGCGACGCGTGTCTGCGAAAGCAAATGGATCCCCGGGTGTGGTAGTAATTACCAAAGGGCCAAACCAGCGGAACAGTTCGTGATAGTAGTATGCACGCAGAAAACGAGCCTCGTTGGTGCTAGTCTTCTTTTCTTCTGCAGGCAAGGGAGAATTCCCAACATTCTGCAGAAATATATTCGCGTTCCGGATCGCCTGATAATAGAATCTCCAGGGGTGTGTTGCAGTCACCGGGTTTGTAGTTGCAGAGATTGCTCCGGTAACGTACTTCTGTATTCCCGGTACAGTACCTGCACTACGGGTGGTATTGCCTGCACCGTCATCAGTGGCGTTGTCGAGCATGCCCATTGAGGTATTTAACTCAAAAAGCCGCGAAAAGCTACCGCTGTTACCGCTTGTCTCTTCCCGCATGTTTCCATACAGGTTTATCAGGGCTTTGCGGGTATTGTCTACATCTGAAAAGACTTTTTGATCAGTTAGCTCGTCCAGATCGGTACCGTCGAACCCTCCGTCTTTAGTACAACCTGAAAACAGTATTGCAATAAGTAATATATATATATGTTTCATTTTCATGGTTTAAAAGCCAACATTTAGTCCAAAGTTGATAATCCGCTGCTGAGGGTAGAATTGCCCGTTGTTGCGATCCGGATCTGACTCAGGGTCTATCCGCTTAACCTCGTCCCACGTAATGAGGTTGTAAGCACTTGCCGAAAGGCGAATGTTCTCAATAGGTAGATTTCCCAACGCTTTTTTCGGGATAGAGTATCCGAGTTGCACATTTTTCAAGCGCAGATAACGGCCGCTTCGCAGCCAGAAATCAGAAAGCTGGTAATTTTGATGTGCGCCGTCTGACTTTTGCAGAAAGCGCGGATAAGTAGCGGTCGCCGCTGTTTCGGGAGTCCAACGCGCATGGTGCTCTGAAAAGTAGTTTCCCCAGCTGTTATCCCAGCCCAAATCCCCTGTCATCCAAACCGAACTACGGGTAGCACCCTGGAATAAAAGGTCTAATGAGATGTTTTTAAAAGTTACACCACCAGAAAACGAATACACAGTTTCAGGTA
>DASWTL010000411.1:0-2778 GCA_036402155.1 Sphingobacteriaceae bacterium
AAACCAAATCTTCTGAACAAGTCTCGAACTCGAGCACGAAAGCATCATTCGAACATCTGTTACGCTGCCCGGCAGTTTTTTCAAATGTACTTCCGGTTCATCATATTTTATAATAAGCTAGCAGCTTATAGGGGTCTCGAAATGACAAAGCGCAGTACCTATAACAAAAACACCTTCAAAGCTCCCTGAGCATAATCGCCCCACCGTTTTAAAGCGCCCTGCAAAGTAGTGTACAATCCTTTCATATCTGTCGGTTTGCCTTTCTTTGGAGGAATTAGTACAGTAGCAGCAACCGGTGTGTCTGTAACCTTTGTTGCAAACCAGGTGATGTTCTCATGTGGCAAAGCCACTCCGAGGATCATTCCGGGCAAACCTGTAAATGATTCAGGGCCACCAGATACCGGGATCTTATCGGTATAAAAAGCAACGACATAAATGGAATCCATCACCAGGGCATTAGCCCGGCGGCAAGAGTAACCGGCTATATCGCGCATTTCACTGGTAATCTTCCAGTTAATCTTCCTGACGCTATCTTTTACCAAAAAGGTTTCCTCAAAAACGCTTTTTTGAGTAGTACTCTGTCCCGCACTGAGATCTGTAAAAATAATATTCGGCTGGCTTGCCGCAGGTTCATTACTAAAGAAGCCTGAACCTGCTTCTGAACTCTTGTCGGGCGTAAACATTGTTTTATTCCCCGAAAAAGATAAGGTACTTTTAAATTTTTTAAACTGCGGCTGCGTTTTCTTATAGCTTTCATAAAGTTGCGTCATAAATCCGCCCTTATCTTTTTCCGTTCTTTTTTTTAAGACGGCAAACATATTAACGCTTTTCTCATATTCCACAATTCCGGCCGCTGGAAACCGTGCGAACTGGGCAAAACTAAAGTTTGCTGTTAGCAACAACACACTGATGACAATTGTAATGGTTCTCATACTTATTGTTTTGGAGCCCCACCGCCCATTTTATTAAAATCCCAGATAACTGAGAACATAAAATATCTTTTAATGGAGGTGTAACTGTTTTGAGTAATAAAATTACTGCTGGCATACCTGCTGAAACCAACATTTTGATTTAAAAGGTCATTGCCGGACAAAGAAAATGTTAAATTCTCCTCTTTGAAGAATTTTTTATTAATGGTGGTATTCCAGATCAACTTATCAAAATCCTGGTTGAATGACTGCGTTTTCTGCCTGAATTCATAGTTTCCTTCAGATGTAACCTGCACCTTCCCAGGAAAGGTAAATGAAAAAGAAGCATTGGAATTAAGTCCCCAGCCATTATTATTAATCTGTCGTTGCAATGATGACTGGCTCCTGCTGTAATTTGGCTCCATTGACACGTAAAAATGATACTTTTTTTGTTTGTACTGCCTTAATGATAACCGTCCTGAAAAGTTATATGACTCTGTCATATTCAATTCACTATTAATGTAATTATAATAGGTATTGCCATTGGCATTCAATCCAAAACCAACATTTAATCCAGCCTTATTCACCTTGCGGCTCATACTGCTGTATAAACTAAAACTCGAAGGCGATTTCCTGGACATATTGAAAGCCTGATAAGTATTTTTACCGGCGGCATCGGTAACTACGTTATTTACAATAGCGTTTGAAGTAAAACCGTATGATGCATTTAGATAAATATGCTGATCGGTGAGTACTTTATATGAGTTAAAGTTCAATGAAAGACGATTATTGAAGGAAGGGTCTAAATCTGGATTACCCAAAACAACATTCAACGGATCGTCATTCACTCTTACCGGCTGAATCTGATTGATATTGGGCTGAGAGTTGTATCCTCTATAATTAAACCGAAATCCTTTTTGTTTGGAAATGTTATACTGAACCGATGCCTGAGGAAACAGATTTAAAAAGTCACGGTTAAATGTATTTCCTGTATAATTATCAACCTGTCGAAAATCTACTGCGTATGCTTTCGAGCCCAGGTTTATTACCAGTTTATCTTTTTTGTAATTTAAGATAGCGCCAAAATGATTCGCCGATGACTCAACCGTATAATCGTTACTGAATACCGGGTCGAACACATCGTACTCCCCGGTTAACGACTGATTGAACGATTGCCGATCGGAACTGCTATGGTTACGGTCAAAACCATAGTTAACTACAACAGACAGCGTTTTTATAAGCGGCTCCGTAAATGCAAGATTTGAATTAAAAACAGAACTAATTGAATTATTAGTTTTATACTGATCTATATTCTGCACGCTGTCGAGTACGCCCTGGGTATTGTAGAAGTTATTCACAGAATTTAAAAATCCGTCGGTCGCATTTTCATTGAAACCTTGCTTAATATTTAATGAAACGGTACGACCAGCTTTCTTAAACTTTTTATTCCAGAATGCTGTAGCATTAAATAACCGCTGATCGCCCTCATTGGTCAGATTTCGATTACTGCTGTTCAACAGGACATTATTCCCCCTTAGGCTGGTAGCATCATAAGCATTGCGGGTTTTGCTGTTTTTCAATGTTCCGTCAACAGCTATTTTCAGGTTTGAGGTTGAATCCAGCTTCACCTGGTAGGTGGCATCCAATTTTTGACGGAATATATAATTGTCAAAAATTTGATCATTGGTATTATTTATAACTCCTGAGGGTAAATTATTCTGGCTGATGGTATTTCTTCGGCCATCAACGCCTAGAGATCCCACTTTATAATTAGCATTAATCGATTGTTTATCACTGTTCCAATTGCCATCATAATGCAAGCCGCCGGTTCGGGCAAGAGGGATTCCCTGTCCGTCATATCTTCCATCGT
>DASWTL010000412.1:0-16606 GCA_036402155.1 Sphingobacteriaceae bacterium
CATCCGCCAGGTCAAGATGCATTCCGTCTGCCTGGTATCCCAGCTGCCGGAGTTCCTCTGCAAAAGCTTTACATTTTGAAGTGTCACGGGACGCAATAATTACCAGTGCACCTGCTTCTGCCAGGGCTATAACTATAGGTCTGCCGAATAATCCCGTGCCGCCGGTTACGATGGCGGTTCGCCCAGCAAGGTCAAAAAGTTTATTTTTTTCCATTATCTTTTAATATCAGTTATTCCACAAAGCGGGTGTGATCACCTTTACCGGCATATCTAAAAACTGCTCTCTCACTTTTAAATATATATCAGACGACAGGGTTGGTAGTTGCAGCAAACTGACATTTTCCTGGATCTGGCTGATTGTCTCAACACCCACAACCAAGCTGGTGATTCCCGGCATGTCTCTGACAAAAGCAAACGCGAATTCTTTTGCCGAAAGGCCTGCCTCAGCCGCAATCTCCCTTAAACCTGAAAGAAAAGGCCTTGTAAACGATAAATTAGACGGCAAATTATCTTCTGCCATAACTACAAGTCCCTGCAAATAAACGCTTCTGGCAAACACATTCACATTATTATCAATTAATGTCTGCATTATATTATTCTGCAATACCCTGGTATCAAAAACGTTCACAGGCACCTGAACAGCCCTGATGCTATCCCAGTTTCTGATGAATTGAAGCTCCTGTGGAGTATAAACTGAAATTCCGCCGGTAGCTATCAAACCTTCTTTTTCCAGTTCATCAAGTACCTGCGGCAGCATGCGGGCCGTAGCTTCCATATCCTGCTGCATGTTTTTATGCAAAAGACAAACCGGAACCTTGTCTATTTTTAAGGTTTTACATGATTTTTCCACACTTGCTGTAGCTTCCTGAATGGCCAGTGCCTTGTTCTGAAGCGCGGCATCGCTTAACTTGAACTTCGAAACGATGTTAAATTTCGCTGCATCGGGGAAGCTGCCGATCACATCTTCGGCTTCGCCGTAATCACGGGCTGTATCAAGTGTATTTATTCCTGACTTCAGTGCAAACTGTAATAGCTGATGACTGGATTGAAGGTCAGGCTGTCCGCCTTTATTCGCAATACCATAAGGCAGGCCCAGCTGCACCGTACCAAGGGTTAACTTCGATATTTCAATTTCAGTCTTCATATTTGAATTCAATTTCAAGAAATGCTCCGGGGCCGGGCTCGCCATAACCGCCAGTTACCATTGCCATATTTTCGTAAATAAAAAGATTGCTGGTCAGATCAAACCCTGTGTTTACCGACTGGAGTAAAACACCTTCGGGTGAGAGGATATGGACCATGCCCATACCATAATGCGCCACCCAAATATTTCCTTCCAGGTCGACTTTTATCCCATCAGGCAAATTCCGCGTAATTTCTCCGGTAATATGTTCTGGCAAAGCTGCAAAGACCTCCGGGACAAGATGTCTCTTTCCGAAATCTGTCAGATCAAATGCTAAAATCCTGTTTTTATAACTCTCGGCAACAAATAACATGCTTTCATCATTCGATAATGCCAGCCCATTTGGATAATCGAGGTTCAGCGAAATAATTTTTTCCTGGTTTGCGTTGCTGATAAAGCCCACAAAACCGGTATGGCGAACGGAATCAGTAAAATAAATATTTCCGGAAGAGTCAGAAATGATGTCGTTTGTACAATTAATTGGACTTTCCGCACAATACCCTTCGATCTCTTTACGAATAAAATTACCGTGTGAATTGAACCGCAAAATAACTGCTTGCTTACTGTCGCAAACCAGGTGATCACCGTTTTCAAGTATCGTCTGACCATTCGGACAGGACATCTCTGCCCATACCGATTGCTCCCCGGATACATCAACTTTCATGATTTTACCCCCAGTTAGCGTTGTAAAATAAAAATTTCCGGACGAATCGATCACCGGCCCTTCGGTATAGAAAGACTGGTTTACTAAAGTTTTATGATCGTTTACCTTTATCATTTTACATCTGTTTCGAACGGGAATAGTGGTTTACGCCTGTTCCTGTAATTGAATAAAGTCATATCCGCCTGCGTTTGCCCGGGAGTATTTACATGAAGTATAGAACTGCAAACCGGCTGATAAGCAGCAATGGGCGCATTTACCCCCTTCGCGACAATGACATCAAAATTTTCAAGCTTTATTCCGCACGAAGTAAGCTGGGCCGAACTGAACGGTGGTACCCGTTTGGAATGCAATAATACCGCACTTCCTTTGTCGGTTACAACGACTGCCGTTTTTCCCATATCATAATTTTTCTGACCACCGTGCCTGGGTCGTTCTTCCACAAACCTGCCGTTGCTGATATATGCCAATGTTACCTGCGACTGACTGGGTTTTCCGGTTTCAGGATTCTGTCCGAAAGACAAAGGAAATTTCTCGTTTAATTTGTGCTCAAGACTGGTTTTAACAGCTTGCGGATCATAAATACAGGCCACACTTTTAAATGCGGTATTTTCCAGGCAATCCAGTACCCAGGTGCTGTTACCATCTGATCCGGCCCCAACATTATCACCCATATCCAGTACCAGAACCGGTTTAGGCAACTCATTGATCTGCTTCAGCTGCATTCTTGCATCCTTCCGGTCACAATCAAAATCATGCAAATATTGACGAAAATACTCCATCAACAACAATTCTGCCTTCTCGCCACTCTGACAATTATCGTAGATCATAATTACCGAAGTACCCATATCCTTCACATCAGCATAAGGAAACCCCAGGCAAATATTCATAGAATAAATACCTTCAATTTTTTCAAGCTCCCTGGCAAATGCATACAGGCTTTTACACGGCTCAGCTTCGGTATGTTGCTTGTCAATACTTATAGCAAACGGCGCGCTAATCAACGCCTGCAAGGGCTTAACTTTCTTATTCAGCACGTCCAGTAAGAACCGGGCGGCCCTTCTTCCGGTTTCCCGCTGATCAATATGCGGATTTGTACTATATGGAAACAAGGCATTGGTGCTGCTTATCATCAGTTCGCTCACGTTAGCATGAGGGTCTAATGTGCCCACTATAGGAATGTCATATCCCAGCTTGTCTCTCAGAAGGGAAAGCCATACGCCATCCATATCCGGGTCGTACTCCGCAACACCCGCACCATGCGGTACTACAAAGCAACCATCAACAGGCAGAACATCTGTTATCGCCTGGTGAAGTTCATCTATTAATACCTGATATGCTTTATCCTGTATAACCCCTCCCGGAGTGGTTTCGGCATAAAAAACCGGAACCGTTTCAACATCATTCTCCCGGAAAACTTCAATGGCACCGCCTAATTCGTGATATGCATCCTCGTACTCACTGATGATGGCCTCTCCTTTCAGCCAGCGGCTGCGCTTAAAGTGGCCCAGGGTAGTAGGTGTGCCGACAAAAGTGTTCGACTCGTGATAAATCCCCAAAAGGGCTATTCTGTACGTCTTATTTTCGTCTGCAGGCAACAACATCAACTTCAAATTTCAGAAGAGTGCCTAAACATCCCATAAGTGTGGTTCTGGCGGGAAAAGGCGCTGAGAAAAACTCAGTATAAATACGATTAAATTCGGCTAGATTCTCCTGACTGCCCACGTAATTTCGAACCTGAACAACATCTTTAAATGTTAAACCTGCTGCATCTAATATTTTCCTGACATTTTCAAAAGATCGCCTGCACTCATTTTCAAATGTATCGTTTACGATTTTTCCATCCATATCAACAGACGCTTGCCCAGAGATAAATACAAAATCACCCGCTTGTACTGCGGGGCTGAACGGCAGATTGCTTGTAGGGATGTTATCGCCTTTTATATATTGAATTTCCATATGTTTTATTCTTAGTTTTCAACCTGCACTTCACTCTTATTTACAATTTCTTCCAGATTATCCAAGATAGCCAATACCTCTTCATCACTCCATTTAAGAGTTCCGGGCAGTAAAGGTGCCTTAGGATCGCCCATATCAATATTGTGCTTTAACTGCATTGCGCGCCGGTAAAATGTCCATATAACCGGGAGAATGTCCTGGATAAGGTTCTGAAACGTCAGCATAAATTCTGATGCCATAGAAGTTCTTCCCTGCAGAAAATCCTCCCTGAGCTTTTTAAATGTTGCCGGAAGCACATTATAGGTTGAACCAATTGCACCGGCTGTTCCGCATAGTGCTGCCTGGCATATCAGCTCATCTGCGCCACTGAATAATTGCCAGTTTCCTGCCGTTTGACGATACACACTGCTGATTTCCAGAAGGTTTGCAGTAGTTAGCTTCATCCCAACAATGTTTGGGATTTTTAAAAGCTTATCAACCATTACGTCATTAGTGGCTGCTCCAATCTGGTAAGGAATAAAAGGCAAATCAGTAGCTTCGGCAATTTTACGGTAATGTTCAAAAGCCATATTCACTGACGCACCATAATAAATCGGTCCAACGGAAGATATAGCATCGGCGCCGGCCTTAGCCGCATGTTTCGCCAACCGCACACACTCATCTGTACTGATAGCACCCACCTGCACAATTATCCCGGTGCGATTATTCACGATTTGAATAGTTAACTCTGCGATCTTTTTTCTTTCTTCTTCGCCGAAAAGAAAACCCTGTCCGGTAGATCCAAGGATGTACAACCCGTCCACACCCTCCTTAATAAGCATTTCGATAAGCTTTTCGAGCTCCGGGACATTTAATTTTCCTTCCTGATTTACCGGGGTAAACATGGCCGGCCATAAACCTTTCAACTGATCTTTAAATTGACTCATATTTGTTCTAAACTTATATTCCTGATAAAATTTTTTCGAGTTCTGTTAAACTCACTTTATTTTCCATATCCGGGAGGTTAAATCTTTCTGAAGCCTCCGCAAATTCTTTAAATCCTGACCCGGTGATCACACAAACCACTGTCTCGTCAGCTGATATTTCGTTTTGTTTAACGGCATTTACCAAACCGCTGATGCTCACCGCACCGGCAGCTTCACAAAAAACTCCTTCTTGGAAAGCGAGTTTCTTTTGAATTTCAAAAACATCTTCGTCATTTACCACATAGCCATTCCCGCCGGTTCGCCGGCAGTGAAGCAGTGTTTCTGTACCATCCAATACCCCTGGAACCTGTAACCCGCTTATTCGTGTTGTAGAAGATGGAACTTCTTCCGCTTTTAATAAACCTAGTCGCAACGGGTTCGCAATTGTATTATTCCCAGAGGGCTGCACGCAGTTTACTTTACATACTGCAGGGTATTTTTTATGATGAAGAACTCCTTTGGCAATAGCAAGCGTGAGCCCGCCCCCTCCCGAAGGAGAAAAAATATGATTAACATTACCGTTTAATTCATCTAAAATCTCATAGGCAATAGTCTGCACACCAACCATTCCTTCAGGGCAATAGGAGTAAGCGCTAATTGGAAGTGATATTTTTTTTGCTTTTGCCGACTGTTCCAGCAGATCAAATACTGCTTTTGTAATACCTGCATCTTTTCCAAAACCCGCAGCCATAAACGTTTTTCCACCATAAAGCTGGATTTGGCGGACTTTTGCATGAGGAGCTCCGTCTACAATGACCAGGAAACATTCTACTTTGGCAGCCGCACAATATGCCGCAAGAGCCGCACCCGTATTTCCGCTGGACGTTGCAATACATAAACCTGCATTCTTTTCAAGAAGGCTACTCACAAATGCAGAAGCAAACCTGTCTTTGTATGAACCTGTTGGATTAAGATTCTCCAGTTTAAAATACAGATTTTGAAGGCCCAGGGACGGACCGATGTATCTGGACTTTACCAACGGTGTATTTCCTTCGCCGATTGATACCAGGTGACTTTTTTTAATGTTGGGTAAATATTCTTTATAACGCCACATGGCACTCAATATTCATTTGGAAACTGGATATTTTTTATCCTGTAACTGTTAAAATTCGTTGTAAGTCCCCCATCTATTACTAACTCACATCCAGTAAGGTATGTAGCTTCATCAGATGCCAGCCACCGGATTGCTTTTGCAACCTCATCCGATTGACCTGCCCGTTTTAATGGTAAAAAGTCCAGCAACTCGTCTGCCATTTGGGTATCCACTTTCTCTCCGGTAGTTGAAGAATAGTCACTGCTTAAATCTGTATCAATGTAACCCGGTTTAACGCAAACAAACCGTATCCCGCTTCGGCCATAAGTAACCGCCAGTTCTTTGGTAAGACTATCCAAAGCGCCTTTGCATGAAATGTATGCCGGACTGTTCCCGCCCGCCTTTTGAGCCATAACGCTGGAAACATTAATGACTGCTCCGGAAATACGCTGGCTTTCCATTACTGCGGCACATTTTTGCGCCAGGAATGCGGGGGATGTTAAACATATTTTCAATGTTTTTTCCCATGTACTTAACTCAATGGTTCGCATCGTTTCAATGGTGCGCCAGGCCGCATTGTTTACCAACACATCAATTCTACCAAATTCTCTAACTGCGGTATCAGGGATAGACGCTACGAAGTCCATGTCCGCCAAATCACCACTGCATACCACACATTCCCTTTGGTAGGAAGCTGCTAATTCTTTGCAGAGATCCTCAAGTTCCGGCCGGCTTCTTGCAACAACAACAAGATTAAATCCCGCTTTAGCGAACTCAAGGGCGGTATTTCTGCCGATTCCCTTTGAAGCGCCTGTTATTATAGCTACCTTATTCTGCATAACTTACATTTTTATTGGACACCAGTGGAAGGATACCACCCAGTGAATCCCCCTGGCTAACTTTTGATGAAATCCTCAGCATAAAAACCAGTCCGTCTTCTTCACTGATTATTCCTGTTCTTTCTCGGCTTAGCGGATCAATTACATAACCGATTAGGCTTCCCTTCTTTATCTTTCTCCCAAGTTTAACTGAAGGTATAAAAACCCCATCCGCCGGTGACGGCAACTTTGATTGTAGATGACCTTGCCCGGGTGTATTATCTTCTATCAGGACATTATAATTATTACCATTCGGATCGGAAGCATCAATAACTCCCAGCGATTGTAAAACATTTATACATCCCTTTTCGTAAATCTTAATTGTATTCTTGTTTATTGCCAAACCACCTCTGCATTCAGCATATATGGCCGGTATACTATAGTTGTGTGCAATACTCAGGGTTCTGCCCTTTTCGACAGACGTTCCCCAGATAACAGGCAAGCCGAAAGCAATCGCCATTTTACGCTGCATTTCCTGCACAGTCTTGTCATCATGCAGCATATAACCGGCAAGCGGCAGAATATCAAACAAGCTGCCACCAGTATGTAAATCGATCAGGTAATCCGCTTCTCTGATAAGGAAACTTAAGGAATTGGCAGAACATTGGGTAACACTGCCCTCTTCCTTGCCGGGCATTGTTCTAGCCATATCCAGGCCATCTGAAGCACATCTCGCGCCTAGTTTATAGGCATCTTGATTGGCTACGGGAAGTAGAGTAACTTTTCCACGGATTATTCTCTTTTGCAAACTCCGCACGAGATTCATCACCGCCAGCATGGGTTCAAATTCATCTCCGTGAACGCCTGCAATAATAAGTATATGAGGACCTTTAAGTCCTGAATCTATAAAATAATCACTTATAATTGTGTCCGTTCTTTTGGTTGCCGGTTGTTTATTCATCGTACTCAATACATGATTACAGAGCTAAGGTATACAAAAAATTAAATATGTAATACATATGTATGATTTTTGTTTAACTTTGAAATTAACCTTTAAATCCCTATATCTGACCATTTAAAAGGCGGTTTAATTTATTTAAGTTAATTATAAACAGTTGCTAATGAATCCAAAACAAGGCAGCAGGCGAAATTTTCTTTTCAAAACAATTCCAGGCATCATGCTAACTGTAATTGCCATGCCTAAATTTGTTAAAGGCATAAATAAAGATATCTCAGCAAAAAGATTGTATAATCTTGACATGCAAGAAGATTTGGAAAAAATAATTAAACTGATTGGCAATAAAAAAAAACCTTTGAAATGGCTTTTCACCGGAGATAGCATTACTCAAGGTGCCAGTCACACATTAGGTTACAGGGCATATCCGGAAATTTT
The DNA here is from genome assembly GCA_036402155.1 of Sphingobacteriaceae bacterium. GTDB lineage: Bacteria > Bacteroidota > Bacteroidia > Sphingobacteriales > Sphingobacteriaceae > DASWTL01. Next base: position 8,013 of record DASWTL010000412.1, read on the forward strand.
TGCTGAACGTATACGGTTTGAAATGAACAGAAGCCGGGATTTTGTGATTAATACTGCTATCAGTGGAAACACGAGTCAGGATATTCTGAACGATTTTGATTGGCGGATAAAGCAGTTCTGCCCTGATATCGTTTCGTTAATGATTGGTACAAACGATGCTGCAATAATTAGAAATACATCACCCGATGCATTTAATAAAACATTGGGATCACTAATTGACCATTTCAGAAAGCTCGGCGCAATTCCTGTACTACATACTCCTAATACTATTGACACAAAGAGGGAGTCGGGCAAGCAACGTAAAGACATTGTTAAATACATTTCAGTTATTCAGAAAACCGCCCGTGATAAAAAAGTTATTCTGGTAGACCACTGGCAATACTGGCAATCCCATAACAAAGAAGTAATCTCAGAAAAATGGCGGAATGACGCACTGCACCCAAATGGAAAAGGTCATTTGGAAATAGCAAGACTACTTTTCAGCACGCTTTCCATTTGTAACGATAAATCATTTACCTGTACCGGTAAAGTGAATTTTAATTCCTAATATAAAAACTATTATTAAACACATCTAAATATCAACCATCGTATATGAGACTTAAACTAACGACATTATCTGGCTTTCTTGGATGCCTGTTATTATCAGCATGCTCCGTTATAAAAAATGGCACCCCCAACTCCTCTATGCCGTTTGACCTGGAAATTGTAAAGAACAGCCGTGAAATTATTCTCACTCAAGCCAAACCCTGGGAAGAGCAAATGATGGGATATTATAAGGTATTGAAGATCAGACCTGATTTTTGGCAAATGTGGTATTCATCGTGGGACAACAAGCGTAAAGACGACTATTCCGGATACCTGGTATATGCTCATTCAAAAGACGGAAAAAACTGGATAAAAAGCCTGCCCGAAAAAGAAAATAATATTCTCCGCGGAAGTGGTCATCCTAAAAAAGATGGTATTGTAGAACAGGATGTAATTCTAGAACCAGGTGCAGCATATCCTTATAAAATGATTTACACTGCAAAAGACGGAACAGATAAAGACAGGGAGAAGACCTTTATTGAAGAATCAAAGGACGGAATTAACTGGATCAACAAACGAGTTTTATGGAATCAGAAACACGATTCACAGTTTTCCGTTATCCAGCGTGACAGCCTTTACTATATTTACCTTCGCCACTGGGAAATGAAAAACAATATCCGCTACCGGACCATCGGGTTGGCGGTAACCGACAAAAACTGGAATACTATACAGAAACCCCATAATATTCTCAGATCTGATTATAACGGAGATTTCCCACATTTATATAACCCCGGAGCTTCTAAAGTCGGTAAAGATCTGGATGTTCTGTTTCCTACTTTTTTTAATGAAAAAACTAATGCGATTAAATTTGGAGTAGCTTATGTACATAAAGGCAAAGCAGTTTTAACCGATCTAAACCTTAACGATGCACTACTCGATGGCAATATCGGTAATTGGGGAATTATTTCACCGGGACTTATACCTGTCGGAAAAAATACTTACTGGCTTTATTATTATGCCACTAATATGGTACACAGCGATTATGATAAGGGAGGTCGTGTATTTAATTATTACCGGATTAAGGTAAGAATCAAAGAGAAAAAATCTTAAAATACCTTATCCAGATACGGACTCAAATGATGCTTCATTTTCAGTCTGAAACTGTCGCAGTTTTCTTCTTTTAGTGAATTATAAAGATCCTGGTGAGTAACTTCATTGTTAATTAATGTGGTCTGAGTATCCAGATGCGATTGCTGGTAAACATAATTAAAAATCGGATACAGTAATTCCTGGAAACGCAGTACCGTTTCATTTCCTGAGATTTTGTACAGCATTGAGTGGAATTCAATATCATATTTCAGGATCTCTTTATTGGATACTGCTTTTTTCTCACGTTCAACTATATCCTTTAATTCTTTCAGGTTTCGCGCATTCCTGCGTTTAAAAAGGAGTTCACACATTCCTATCTCCAATACCAGTCTCAATTCAAATATGTCATTCATGGTTTGCCCGCCTAAAAGCTTTGGAACCATAACCCGTTCCATATTAATAAACGGATCAGGAACTGCCAGAGTCATTCCTTTATTCTTTCTGCTCTCAATCATTCCTAAAGTCTTGAACCTCGTCAGAGCTTCACGTAAAGCAGTCCGGCTAACTCCCATGGCTTTTGCAAGATCAATCTCTTTTGGAAGCAAATCACCGGGTTTTAATTGAGCAGTTTCAAAATATTCCTGAAGCGCCTTCTCAATTTTGTCAACCTGGGTCATGTTTTCAATAGGCTTGAGTTTAGATAATTGCATAAATCTGAAGTAAAAGATTGATTAGTACTTATTGTGAGAGTCTATTCAAATCCAAAATTATAAAAAAGAAAAGAATAATTTGCTTTTTGTAAATATGTCTTATATTTGATTGTACAAATGTAAGACTTATTTATATTTTCGAATAAAAAATAATTTGCATTCACCTCAATATTCCAAACAATTAGAATAAACTTAAAGGACCTATTATGAGTAAAAATTACTTTCAAACTGAACCATGGGAAAAGCCATTCAGAAAAAGAAATTTATTTCTTCTGAAGCTATCCTTCATTTTGCTGGGATTCACCTTAGCGTTTCTCCCCGCTCACTCACAAAACGCGATCCGTGGAACCGTAAAAAGCGAAGGTGAGAGCCTTCCTGGAGTAAGCGTTGCCGTAAAAGGAAAAACCATCGGGACAGTGACCGATATAAACGGCAACTACAACTTACCTAATATCACCCAGGATGACATTCTGGTATTTACTTTTATTGGATATATTACGCAGGAAATACCTGCTAAAGGTAGAAGTGTAATTGATGTAGAATTAAGCAGTGATACAAAATCACTTAATGAGGTTGTAGTGGTCGGATACGGCACTCAGAAGAAAGTTAATCTTACGGGCGCTGTCGATCAGATTGGAAGCGAGTATTTTGAAAACAAGCCTGTATCGAATGTGGGAAGAGCATTACAAGGTGTTGTTCCTAACTTAAACATCACGTTTACAAGTGGCCGGCCAACTCAAAGCCCTGACTGGAACGTACGGGGATTGACCTCTATCGGCGCAGGAGGACAGGCCCTGGTATTAATTGACGGAGTACCCGGAGATCCATTGAACCTGAACCCGGAAGATATTGCCAGCGTGAGCGTTTTAAAGGATGCGGCGTCTGCTTCTATTTATGGTTCAAGAGGAGCTTTCGGCGTTATTCTCATTACCACTAAACAACCGGATAAAGGCCGGGCACAGATTAACTATTCTGGCGGATATACTTACAATACGCCGTTAAGCAAACCGGATGTAGTAACCGACGGATATACCTGGGCAAAAATGTACAAAGAATCCTATAGCTCATGGTACGATTATTCTCAAACACCTTCTTCCATAGGTTCAAGCGGGTTATCCTTTTCGCAGTCATACCTTGATTCGTTAAAATACCGTTCTGAGAACCCGGGTCTTTTGTCTGATATTTCAATAAACCCTGTAAACGGCAACTACGTTTATTATGGTAATACCGATTGGTACAACGAATTATATGCTAATAATATCCCTGCAATAGAGCATTCAATCAATGTGTCCGGAGGATCAGAGAAAGCAGATTATATGGTTTCGGGAAGAAGCTATAAGCAGGACGGGATCTTCAAGTTAAGGGAAGACATGTATAATAAATATGACTTTCGAATGAAAGGTAGTATTCAGGCAACCGATTGGCTACGAATTAACGGAAGTACCAATTATTCCAGCTATGAGTATACCAACCCTTTTCGCTTCAATGTTTGGGAGGTAATGAACATTTATGGAAACGGTACCCCGCTGGCCAAAATGTATAACCCTGACGGAACCCTGACCCAAACGTTTGCAAACACTGCAGGCGCTTTAGTTGGCGGAAACGAGGTTCGCACAAAACAAAATTTCACACAAAGCAATGCCGGTTTTGCCGGAACCTTTCTGAAGAAAAAGCTGAACATAAAAGGTGATTTCACCTTTCAGAGAACAGCAACGGACAGCAGGGACAAAGTGGTGCCAATGGAATACAGTGTAAAACCTAACGTAATAAGTTCAAGCAACTCAAGTTTGATCACAAGAGCACTTAACAATTGGAGATATTATGCAATTAACGTTTATGCCGATTATGTACATTCATTTGGTGATCATAATTTTAAAATATTGGCAGGTAACAATTTTGAATCTGAACGGTACGAGCGGGTTGGCGCATCAAAGGATAATTTACTGATACCTGAGTTTGATGATTTTAATTTGACCGTTGGTGAAAACAGTAACATTACCGGTGGTGGAAATGAGTGGGCAAATAATGGTATCTTTTCACGTCTGAATTATAATTACAAAGAAAAATACCTGTTAGAGCTAAATGGCCGGTATGATGGCTCTTCAAAATTCCCTGAAGCAAAACAATATGGCTTCTTCCCTTCAGTTTCTGCAGGATGGAGAATATCTGAAGAAAACTTCCTGAAAGATAAATTCAACTGGCTGAATAACTTAAAAGTACGTGCATCTTACGGTTCATTAGGAAACAGCCAGATCAGTCCTTATTTATACCTTGAACAATTAAGAGCAAGTGTTTCTCCTGTTGTTATTGAAGGAAGACGACCTTCTGCAATCGGAACACCTGCAGCTCTTGCGGATAACTTTACATGGGAAACCGCAACAACGTTTAATACCGGATTAGACTTTTCAGTACTTTCTAACAAACTGGAAGGATCTTTTGACTGGTACCAGCGTAATACATATGACATGGTTACACCAGGACCGGTTTTACCATCAGTATTTGGTACCGGTGTCCCGAGAGGAAACTATGCCGACCTGGAAACAAAAGGTTTCGAGCTTTCTATAGGATGGAGAGACCAGATAAAGATGACCAAGCCGCTTTCATATAATCTGAGATTTACTCTGGCTGATAACGTTTCTTATATCACCAAGTACAATAATCCGGGAGACCTGATCAATCCTGAACCATACACGTTCGTTACAAATTATTATGTAGGTCAGCGGGTTGGGGATATTTGGGGTTATACCACAGAAGGTCTGTTTACCTCTGCAGAAGACATTGCAAATCACGCCAATCAATCTGCTATCCAGGTTTCAAGCGGTAATAAGTTGATGCCCGGTGATATTAAATTTAAAGATCTCAACGGTGACGGGTTTGTGAACAAAGGGAAACAAACGCTTGATGACCACGGAGACTGGTCTGTGATCGGTAACACCCGCCCACGGTACATGTATGGAATCACTACTAACCTGAACTGGAACAATTTCTCTCTTGATGCATTCTTCCAGGGAGTTGGAAAACGGGATTGGTATTTTAACGGAACTGAGTTCTGGGGACAATATTCCGTATGGTATGGTGTTATTCCTAAACATATCATGGAAGACAACTACACAGTTAACGGTGGTGATCCAAATTCATACTGGCCAAGATATCGGGGTCCTATGGTATATGGCGACAGGGAATTGCAGCCGCAAACCAGATTTCTGCAAAACGTAGGTTATATACGCATGAAAAATATATCCCTTGCCTATAACCTGCCAAAAGCATTGATACAAAAGGTAAAACTATCTAAAGCACAGCTTTATTTGTCCGGCCAAAACCTATGGACCTATTCACCGATGTTTAAACGGGTAAAGAATATTGACGTAGAAACACTTGACTTTGAATCCGGAGCAAGATATAATGGTAATAATTATCCTATCCTGAAGACAGTTACATTCGGGATTAACGTAGGCCTGTAATTTGTTCATTTAAAAACATTCGACATGTTAAAGTATTTTAATTTACTTATAGTTATCATTCTTTTTAGCTCGTGCAAAAAAGAACTTGAGAAATACCCGCTCGACACATTAACGTCTGAACAGGCTTTTGAAACCGAACAGAATTTACAGTTATATGTAAATTCATTTTACCCCATGCTGCCTAGTGCGCAGTCGGTTTACGGCGAAGGTGGAGGTGCTATTCAAAACTATTATCTGCTGGGAAATATCCTCAGTGATAACACCGTTTGGGATCAAAACAATCCTTACTTAAACACAGGTTTTACAAGCAGAACTGCACAAGGCTGGAGCTGGGGAGCTCTTAGAAGTTTCAATTATTTTCTCGAACATTATAATGAAGCGAACATCTCTCCGGAACGGAAAAAGCATTTTGCAGGTATCGCCCGATTCTTCAGAGCCTGGTTCTACTATGATAAGGTAAATATGTTCGGGGATGTTCCATGGTATGGACACGTTCTAACATCTGCAGATCCTGATCTGTATCGTGCACGCGATCCAAGAACTCTGGTTATGGACTCTGTTCTGGCTGATATCGATTTCGCAGTACAACACGTCAGTTCAGTAAAAAGCCCTACTTCCACCAGTATCACTAAATGGGCAGCATTGGCATTAAAGTCAAGAATATGCCTTTACGAAGGAACCTATCGTAAATACCACACGGAACTGGGATTACAAAACACTGCAGACAAGTGGTTAAAGGAGGCAGAAAATGCTGCTGCAGAACTGATGACCAACGGTCCGTACCAGGTGCATAATACCGGAAAACCAAATTCAGATTACCGCGCATTATTCATCAGCAGTAGCCCGGTAACCAGTGAAGTTATTTTAGCCAGAGCCTTCAGCGAGGGCCTGAAAGTGTACCATAACGCTACCGGATTTTACTCTAATTTCGGAAAATACCAGCCTTCTCTTGTAAAAAGGTTCGTTAACACCTATTTGAAGATCGACGGAACGAGGTTTACTGACATCCCGAACTTTAATAGTATTGAATTCCAAAATGAAGTATTGAACAGGGATGCCCGTCTTGCTCAAACCATCAGAACGCCGTCATACAGAAGATCGGACGGATCTGTGGCCCCGCCATATATGGCAGCAGCGGCAGTTAGCGGATATCAGGTTTTGAAATTTTCCTTAGATAATCCTGCTTATGATTTAAATGGACAGAGCGCTAATGCTATCCCGCTTATCCGCTATGCCGAGGTACTTTTAAATTACGCGGAAGCAAAAGCTGAGTTGGGAACATTCACAGCCGCCGACTGGACAAATACGATAGGTCTCCTAAGAAAAAGAGCAGGTATTGCCGATATTTCGATGCCTGCAACTCTCGATCCTTATATGCAAGCCAATTATTATCCTGAGATCACCTCTATCCCCTTAATGGAGATCAGAAGAGAACGGGCTATTGAACTGGCTGTAGAAGGGTTCAGATACACCGATCTGAAACGCTGGAAGAAAGCAAAACTGCTTGAAAAAGAAAAAGATGGCATTTATGTTCCTGCAATAGGTCAGTTGTTAGATTTAAACAGCGATGGTAAACCTGATGTATCTTTTGTTACAGCTACACCTCCAAATCCGGTTGCCGGCGTTTACTACTTTAGAATTAACAACGGAATAGCGAAACTGTCCGAAGATACCAAAGGCCGTTTACTCTATGGTCTGAATATTATCCGCAGCTTCCCTGATTTTAAATACTTAGCGCCGTTACCATATAACGACCTGTTAATGAATAAGAACCTTGAGCAAAACCCCGGATGGGATAAGCCATAACGTCTTTAAAAGTTATAATCACACCAGAGAGATTAAAATACTTCGTACATCTGAAGTCTTTTAATCTCTTTTTAATAATTACCCAATGTATTTTTCAAATAAGATCCCACAACTTTTAATAACCGCTATTTTTTTAATATTTAATTATGAGGCTTTTTCTCAAAAGGCCTCAATTCCGGTGCAAACCAACAACATCTCCCTCCTGCTTCAGGCGGATAATTCAAATTATCTGAGAACGATGTATTTGGGCAAGCCGCTTAAAAACACCAGTGAATACGATAAGGTTCCATCTGTAAGGTTGTTAAATGAACAAGGCTCCACACGTAACAACCTTGCTTATTCCGCAGCCGGAACTAACACCATGTATGAGCCGGCTATCGCAGTGGTTCATACCGACGGAAACAATTCACTGGATCTGGCATACCAAAGACATACCGTATCAACATCCGCTGATGGCGCTACCTTAACCACTATTTATCTAAAAGATCGTGTGTATGACTTTTTCGTGGAATTATATTATAAATCCTGGCCTAAAGAAGATGTTATTGAGCAATGGTCTGTAATCAGCCATAAAGAAAAGGGAAAGGTAGTATTGAATAAGTTTGCATCAGCCAACCTCTATTTTTACAACCGCGATTATTTGCTGACAAGCTATAACGGCGGGTGGGCTCGCGAGATGCAGCCGGTTGAAACTGAGCTTAAACAAGGAATTCATTCCATAAACTCTAAGTTAGGAACCAGAGAAAACTTATTAAGCTCTCAAAACTTCATGCTGTCATTTGACGGTAAAGCAACTGAACAGACCGGCGAAGTTCTGTTAGGACAATTAGCATGGAATGGAAATTACAATATTGAATTCGAAATTGATTCTTATAAAAACCTTCGCTTGATAGCCGGGATCAATAACTATCAATCGGCCTATGAATTGAAGCAAAATGAACGATTTGAAACGCCGAAGCTTATTTATACCCTCTCACACGAGGGCATTGGCAAAGGAAGCCGT
>DASWTL010000413.1:0-18110 GCA_036402155.1 Sphingobacteriaceae bacterium
ACAGATGTCTTTAACAAATTGGCTTGAGATATTTATCACTCCTCTGATTAACTACCTCCTCATTGAACCCCGAAAAGGAAGGAAATCGAGCTATTGTATTGTTAATGAAATATTTAAATCTTAGGTTAACGGCTATGGTGATAACACCAACCGCAGGGCTAATAACTAATTAAAATTCCAGTTAAAGAAGGCAAAAAAACAATCAAAAAACAGATCATCATACAGCATTAATTTGATTTGCAAAATCAACTGATACTGCTTATATTTGCATTGTTAAAGGAGTCCCGATTGCTGTCGGGACTCTTTTTTTTACCTACTGGTCGTAGTTTTGTTTATTATGAACGTAGAAAAGCGTGTTAGAGAATTAGTGGAAGAAAAAATTGCCGATCGCCCGGATCTGTTTTTAGTGGATGTAAAAATGCACGTAAACGGAAAACTGGCAATCCTGGTGGATGGTGATCATGGCGTAGCGATAGCAGATTGTGTGGCCATAAGCCGTCATGTTGGTTATCACCTGGAGGAAGAGAATACCATTGAGCAGGCCTATAACCTGGAGGTTTCTTCACCCGGACTTGATACTCCGCTGCAGTCGGTTCGCCAGTACAATAAAAACATTGGCAGATCGGTTAGTATAAAATTAACCGATGGCAGTAAACGTGAAGGTAAATTGTTAAGCGCTGATGAATCAGCCATCATAATTGAAGAAAAAGTTAAAGAAAAGGGTAAGAAAGCACAATCAGTTGAAAATTCTATCCCTCTTGATCAAATATCAGAAACGAAGGTTTTAATTTCATTTAAATAAAAATGAGCAATATAAATTTAATTGATTCTTTCCAGGAGTTTAAAGACTTCAAAAATATTGACCGCCCAACGGTGATCAGTGTACTGGAAGAAGTGTTCCGCAGCATGATCCGTAAGAAATTCGGAACTGACGAGAACTGTGACGTAATTGTGAACCCGGATAATGGTGACCTTGAGATCTGGCGTACGCGTGTGGTTGTAGAGGATGAATTTTCTGAGGATGATGATCTGGAGATCGAATTAAAAGAAGCCAAGACCCTGGATCCTGATCTGGAAATAGGCGACGATTATATCGAGCAGATCACCCTTGAGAGTTTCGGTAGAAGGGCTATCCTTGCTGCAAGACAAACACTGGTTTCAAAAATTCTTGAACTTGAAAAAGATGAGATCTTCCGGAAATACAAAGACCGTACAGGTGAAATAATCACCGGTGAAGTTTACCAGGTATGGAAGAAAGAAACACTGGTTCTGGATGACGAGGGTAATGAGCTAATTCTTCCTAAAACAGATCAGATACCTGCCGATTATTTTAAAAAGGGCGATTCCGTACGTGCTGTGATCTCAAAAGTGGATATGTTTAACAGCAATCCTAAAATTCTGATTTCGCGTACCGCGCCTGAGTTTCTACAGCGTTTATTTGAACTTGAGGTTCCTGAAATATTCGACGGTCTGATCACAATCAAAAAGATCGTGAGAGAGCCGGGAGAGCGTGCTAAGGTTGCTGTTGAGTCATACGATGACCGGATCGATCCGGTTGGCGCATGTGTGGGAATGAAGGGATCACGGATCCATGGAATTGTTCGTGAGCTGAAAAATGAAAATATTGATGTGATAAACTACACAAACAATGTTTCATTGTATATTCAGCGTGCATTAAGTCCGGCCAAAATAACAACCATTAAGCTGGATGATGAAGAGAAGAGAGCGGCAGTTTACTTAAAGCCCGACCAGGTTTCATTAGCCATTGGCCGCGGAGGCCATAATATAAAACTTGCAGGTAAGCTTACAGGTTATGAAATAGATGTTTACCGTGAGTCTGATGAAGATGAGGAAGATGTGGATATTGAAGAATTTGCAGATGAAATTGAAGGATGGATCATTGATGAGTTTAAACGTGTTGGTTTAGACACAGCTAAATCTGTTCTGGCTTTAACTGCGGATGAATTGGTTAAGCGTACCGACCTTGAAGAAAATACCGTAAAGGAAGTTCTGGATATATTGCGCTCAGAATTTGAATAACGGCTGTTTCAAGTGCTTGTAATGCAATACCATAAAAAAATGTATTTTTGTAAAAATATAAGTTGAGAGGTTAATTTTAGATGTCAGAAGGTAAAAGCATAAATTTACTTAAAGCAGCAAAAGAGCTTAATATTGGCTTGGCAACTGCGGTTGAGTTTTTGAACAAAAAAGGGTATCCTGTGGATCCCAAGCCTAATACAAAACTCACCGGAGAGATGTACGATGTACTGTCAAAAGAATATCAGGGCGATAAGATCGTGAAGGAAGAAGCCAAGCAAATTGTTATTGGCAAGATCCGCCGGGATGATTCCCCTGTGAGTGAACGTGTTGAACCTACGCGGCATTCTGACTTTGAGCACGAAGAGATCCTGATCAAAAATACAGGGTCTTCATTTGCTCCGCCGGCTGACAAACCTAAACCAGCTCCTGAACCTGAACCTGCCCCGGAAGAAAAAGAAGAGAAAAGAACCGGTGATAATTTACCGGGTGTAAAAGTGGTTGGCAGGATAGACCTTGATAATTTAAAACCAAGAGGCTCCCGTCCTGACAAGAAATCAGAAGAAGAAGTAGCAGAGGAAAAGAAAGCTCCTGAGGTTCCTGAAGTTAAAGCTGAGGAAGTTAAACCAGTTGAAAAACCGGTTGAAGTTCAGGCTCCGCCAGCGCCGGTTGAAGAAGAGCAACCAGTTGCAGCTGCTCCTCAAGAAACAATACCTCCTCCGGTAGAGCAACCGGAACCAAAAGCAGAAAAACCTGCTCCGGAAGCAGAACCAACGGAAGAAGAAACGCCGTCAAATGAAGTTGTTCGTGCTAAAGCTGAACGCCTGAGCGGCCCTAATGTTATTGGAAAGATTGAGCTTCCGGCTCAGCCACGGCGAACTCAGCCTGTGGCTAGTTCATCTAATGTTGGCAGTGATCATAAACGTAAACGTAAACGCAAGGATGGGCCACATGGCCAAACAGGAACAGGCAGCAGTGCCCCTGGAACCGGAGGCGGATACCAGGGAACCAAGCCAACAGGTGCTGTAGGTCAGCCAGGTGGCCGGCCCGACTTTAGGGGTAATGCAGCTAACCGCGGAGCGGCCGGTAACCGTCCCGACTTCAGAAACAAAGCAAGAACACCTGAAACTTCTAAGGCCGAACCTACAGATAAAGAAATACAGGATCAGATAAAAGCTACTTTAGCACGTTTAAGCGGAGCCGGAAAATCCGGAAAATTCTCCCAACGGGCTAAACTGCGTCGCCAAAAACGTGATGACGTGGCTCAAACTGCCGAAGAAGCAGCTGCAGAGCTTGAATTACAATCCAAAATATTAAAAGTCACCGAGTTTGTTACGGCAAATGAACTGGCCAGCCTGATTGACGTGCCGGTAACTCAGATCATATCTACCTGTATGAGCCTGGGAATGTTCGTATCTATAAACCAGCGTTTGGATGCTGAAACATTAACCATTGTTGCCGAAGAGTTTGGTTATCAGATTGAATTTGTGAAACCTGAAGATGAAGAGACAAATCTGCTTCAGGAAGAGGACAGAGAAGAAGATCTTTTGCCACGGGCGCCCATCGTTACCGTAATGGGTCACGTGGATCATGGTAAAACGTCATTGCTTGACTTTGTACGGAAAACTAATGTAATAGGTGGTGAAGCCGGGGGAATTACCCAGCACATCGGCGCTTATGAAGTAACACTTGAAGGCGGCCGGAAGATCACATTCCTGGATACACCTGGTCACGAAGCCTTTACGGCGATGCGTGCACGTGGTGCCCAGGTAACTGATATTGCCATCATTGTTATTGCAGCTGATGATAGTGTAATGCCTCAGACGCGTGAAGCAATAAATCACGCACAGGCTGCCGGCGTTCCTATCGTATTCGCTTTCAGTAAGGTGGATAAACCTGGCGCCAATGCCGATAAGATCCGTGAGCAGTTATCTGCTATGAATATTCTGGTTGAAGACTGGGGCGGTAAATATCAAAGCCAGGAAATTTCCGGTAAAACCGGGATGGGAATAGATTTGCTATTGGAAAAAGTATTACTTGAAGCAGAATTATTAGAATTAAAAGCAAATCCGAATAAACGTGCAGTTGGAACAGTAATTGAAGCAGCCCTGGATAAAGGCCGCGGTATTGTAACCACTGTTCTTATACAGGCCGGTACGCTGAGAGTGGGTGATGCCATTCTTGCCGGAAGCTATAGTGGTAAAGTAAAAGCTTTACATAATGAACGCGGAGTTAAAGTAGATAAGGCAGGTCCTTCAGTTCCTGTACAGGTGCTGGGTATGCAGGGAGCTCCAACAGCTGGTGATAAATTCAATGCTGTTGAAAGCGAAGTGGAAGCCCGTACAATTGCAAATAAACGTCTTCAGTTACAGCGTGAGCAGGGCTTGCGTACACAAAAACATATTACCCTTGATGAGATCGGTCGTCGTTTGGCAATCGGAAACTTCAAGGAACTTAACATCATAGTAAAAGGTGACGTGGATGGTTCTATCGAGGCGCTTTCCGATTCGTTATTAAAATTATCTACTGAAGAGATCCAGGTAAATGTGATCCATAAGTCGGTAGGTCAGATCTCTGAGTCGGATGTTCTCTTAGCTTCTGCTTCAGACGCGATCATCATCGGTTTCCAGGTCAGACCTTCTCAAAATGCACGTAAACTGGCAGAACAGGAAGAGATTGACATCAGGTTGTATTCGATCATTTATGACGCCATCAATGAAGTGAAAGCTGCGATGGAAGGTATGCTTGCACCACAGTTTGAAGAAAAGATTACTGCGAATGTTGAGATACGTGAGGTGTTTAAGATCAGCAAAGTGGGTACCATTGCCGGATGTATGGTTCTTGATGGAAAAATCAACAGGAACAGTAAGGTACGTATCGTAAGGGATGGTGTTGTTGTTTATACCGGCGAACTTGCCTCACTGAAACGTTTTAAAGACGATGTGAAAGAGGTGGGCACCAATTATGAGTGCGGACTTAACATTCAAAACTTTAACAATATTGAAGTTGGCGATATAGTTGAAGCATACGAACAGGTTGAGGTAAAACGAAAGCTTACCTAAAGCTCAATAAATTTTATACTAAAAAAGCTCCCGAACAGGAGCTTTTTTAATTTCTTAGATGTCTGACACTTTGGAAGTGTCTTCTTATATCCCTTACTCCGAGAACGCCTGCATTTCAACTAATCTTTTATAAAGACCGTTATGGCGTACCAACTCATTGTGATTGCCTTCTTCCACAATCCTTCCGCCCTCAAGTACAACAATTCTATCGGCATTCTGAATAGTGCTGAGGCGATGTGCAATTACCAGTGAAGTACGATTCTTAAGCAGCTTGTTTAAGGCATCCTGAACGATCTTTTCAGATTCCGTATCCAACGCTGAAGTGGCCTCATCCAGTAACAGGATAGATGGGTTGATCAGAACAGCCCTGGCAATATTAAGCCTCTGTTTCTGCCCACCGGATAGCTTCATTCCCCTGTCGCCAATATTAGTTTGATACCCGTTTTCGGTTTTCAGAATAAATTCATGTGCGTTTGCCACTTTTGCTGCTTCCTCTACCTCCAGTTGGGTGGCGCCGGGTTTACCAAAGGCGATGTTATTGAAAATCGTATCGTTAAAAAGTATTGATTCCTGATTTACAACACCCATTTGCGATCGTAATGAAGCTGTATTGATCGATTTAATATCTATGCCGTCGAATAAAATACTTCCGCTCTGGGCTTCTATAAATCTGGGGATCAGGTCAATCAATGTGGATTTGCCGCCGCCGGAAGGACCAACCAGTGCAATGTTCTGTCCCCTGGGGATTTCCAGGTTGATATCGTTAAGAATTAGCCTGTCTGTGTTGTATGAAAATGAAACGTTACGGAAAACAATGCTATCCTTAAACTCGGTAACCTGTACAGGATTTTCGATATCGCTTATTGCAGGTTTGGTATCTATCAGCTCTAATACACGTTCGCCGGCTGCAATCCCTGAATGTATGTTACTGAATGAATCTGTAAGCGCTTTAGCTGGTCGCATTACCTGAGAAAATATAATGATATACCCAATAAAGCTTTCCGCATCCAGGTCGGAGTTGTTATTCAGGATCAGATATCCGCCATACAAAACAATAAACGAAACCATGGTAACCCCTAATGTTTCAGATACAGGAGAAGCTAGCTGCTGTCTTTTAGCCATTTTACGCAGAAGACGGGTATAGTTGCGGTTTTCATCCTCAAACTTACGCTTAACATATCCTGAGGCGTTAAAAGCCTTTATAATTTTAATACCTGAAAGCGCTTCATCCAGAAAACTGATCATTAATCCGAACGATTGCTGGGCACTTACTGCCTGCTGTTTTAATCTTTTTACAATACGTGCAATTATAATAGCTGAAACGGGAAGTACCAATAGCGTATAGAGGGTAAGCTCAGCTGATATCACAAACAACATAGCCAGGTAAGCTATAAGCTGCACAGGCTCTTTGAAAACCACCTGGAGTGTTGAGGTTACTGAGAATTGCACGACCTGCACGTCAGACGCAATTTTGGAAATTATATCCCCTTTACGCTCATTACTAAAAAATCCCAGGTGCAGATCCATCACATTGTTAAATACAGTCCGCCGCAGGTTTAGCAGGGTATGGACACGAAGATTCTCCATGATCCGCTGTGACATATATCTGAAAAGATTGGTCAGAAAAACTGAAATAATAATAACCCCACAAACAAATTGCAGAACTGTCCAACCGCCATAATCTATTATGCCATGATGTACATAATAATTGAAATAGTCAAGTATGTTTATCCCATCAGGCTTTGCAACTATTTGATCTACAGTTTCATCCTTTGAAAAAAGTGTTTTTAATAAGGGTACCAGTAAAGTAAAATTCAGGGTATTGAAAATTATTGAAAGAACAGTTGCTATAATATAGGGTATGGCAAACTTTTCAATGGGTTTAGCAAAAGAGAGGAGTCTGAAATAAGTTTTCATTCAGCGCAAAGGTAATTATTTTGAAATGAGTAGATGTTAAAGCTAAATATGAAAATACAGATTGTATTTCAGGCGGTTAACCAAACAACGCAGAAAAAACTTCCTCAACTTTAGACACCGTCCTTATAGAGATATTGTACCGTTTCTGATCCATCCCCTTATTATAACGTGAAATAAAGATCTCTTCAAAACCTAATTTTTCTGCTTCAGCAATTCGCTGTTCTATCCTGTTAACTGCACGAATTTCGCCAGAAAGCCCTACTTCGGCAGCAAAACATATTTTATGGGAGACCGGCATATCCTCATGAGAAGAAATTACAGCAACAATTACAGCAAGATCAATAGCGGGATCTTCAACGCGTAAGCCTCCTGCAATATTCAGGAAAACATCATTAACGCTTAATCTGAATCCACACCGCTTTTCCAGAACTGCCAGAAGCATATTCATTCTTCGGGTATCAAATCCGGTTGCAGACCTCTGAGGTGTTCCATAAGCTGAGTGGCTTACCAGCGCCTGTGTTTCAATTAACATGGGCCTTAGGCCTTCGAGCATGGCTGAAATCGTTATTCCACTTAAAGGTTCATCGCGCTGAGACAATAATATTTCGGAAGGGTTACTTACTTCCCTTAATCCGCTGCCCTGCATTTCATAAATTCCAAGTTCGGAGGCTGAACCGAATCGGTTCTTTACAGCTCTTAAAATTCGGTATACATGATGCCGGTCGCCCTCAAACTGAAGCACAGTGTCAACCATGTGTTCCAGTATCTTCGGACCAGCAATCATTCCATCCTTTGTTATATGGCCTATCAGAAAAACCGGAGTAGAAGTTTCTTTGGCAAATCGTAGTAATTCTGCAGCGCATTCTCTAACCTGTGAAACACTTCCCGGTGTAGATTCTATATGTGCAGAATACAATGTCTGGATAGAATCTATTATGATCAGGTTTGGTTCAAGGATTTCAACCTGTTTAAAGATATTTTGGGTAGATGTTTCGGTTAAGATATAACATTCAGAAGAAGGAGTTGAACTAAGCCTTTCAGCGCGCATTTTAATCTGCTGCTCACTTTCTTCACCGGAAACATATAATATTTTCTGTCCGGGAAGGTTCATAGCCAGTTGGAGCATCAGTGTAGATTTTCCAATTCCTGGCTCACCGCCGATAAGAACTAATGATCCTGCTACAATACCACCCCCTAAAACACGATTAAGCTCTGCATCGGGAGTAATTAAACGGTTTTCTTCCGAAAAAATAATGTCATGTATGGCAGCTGGCCTGTTAACGCGCTTATTGGGAGACGAAGAAGTTTTCCAATCGGGCACAGCATTATTGGTTTTCTCCAGAACTTCCTCAACAAAGGTATTCCACTGGTTACATGACGGACATTTACCAAGCCACTTTGCCGACTCGAAGCCGCAACTTTGACAAAAATATGCAGTTCTGGTTTTAGCCAATGGAATAATAATATTAAATACGAATTACGATCTAAAAATAATCAAATCGTAATTCGTATTAGGTAAACTTCTGTTAAAGTTTAATTTCTTCTTCTTTGGAGTTTAAAAAATGGAATTCGGTTAAATTATACGATGTAACCGGTTTAACTTTTATCCATTTTCCATATTTAAAGAACCATTTCCATTGACATGAATAAATGCCTTTCTTGATATAAGCCTCAATGTACGGATGAACCGAAAGGGTAACATCCTTTTCATTCTGCTCATTCAATATATAATCCAGGTTGTTCTGTATATCGTCCATTAGTACAATGCTGGCTCTGATCTCGCCTGTACCGCCGCATGTAGGACAAACCTCATTGGTTATGATATTCATTTCAGGACGTACACGCTGACGTGTGATCTGAACTAACCCAAACTTACTTGGAGGAAGAATAGTATGTTTTGCACGATCTAAAGACATTTGCTGCCTCAGATAATCAAATAACTCCTTACGGCTGGCAGGCTTATGCATATCGATAAAATCGATAACGACAATTCCACCCATATCACGAAGTCTAAGCTGCCGTGCAATTTCTCGTGCTGCCTCTTTATTTACCAGCAACGCATTCTGATCCTGATTCTCCTGATTGGCAGTACGGTTTCCGCTGTTTACATCTATTACATGTAGTGCTTCCGTATGTTCGATTACCAGATAGGCGCCACCAGGCAGATTAACCGTTTTTCCGAATGCGGATTTAATTTGCTTTTCTATCCCAAAATGTTCGAATATAGGCTCACGATGCTTATGTAACCGGACGATCTTCTCAAGTTCAGGAGAAATATCCTTTACGTACGACTTAATTTCCTCGTAGATATTGGCATCATCAACATAAATATGAGCAAAATCCGGGTTCAGGATATCACGCAGGATAGTTGAGGTACGTCCCATTTCACCAAGCACTTTCTTGGTTGGCTCTGCTGAAGGGAGTTTACCTAAAAATAACTGCCATTTATCAATCAGATCAAGAAGATCCTTTTGAAGTTCGGTAACACCTTTACCTTCAGAAACAGTTCGAATAATAACACCAAAGTTCTTAGGCTTAATGCTTTCAACGATTTTTCTAAGCCTGTTTCGTTCGGTATTGCTTTTAATCTTTTTAGAGATGGATATAGCATCTGAAAACGGCACAAGAACAACAAATCTGCCTGCAATAGACAAATCTGAACTTAGCCTGGGACCTTTTGTAGAAATAGGTTCCTTTGCAATTTGTACTGGCAGCAGCATATTGCGGCTGAGTACTTCAGAAATTTTGCCGGATTTGTTTATATCCTCTTCCAGCCTGAAACTATTGAGCAGTTTATCTTTGTAACTGCCATTCTTTACTATTTTAGTTAATTTGATCAGCGATTGAACCTGTGAGCCCAGATCGAGGTAATGCAAAAAAGCATCTTTCTCATACCCTACATCAACAAAAGCAGCATTTAGTCCGGGCATTATTTTTTTAATACGGCCCAGATAAATATCGCCAACAGAATAATTATTATTTACCTGCTCTTTGTTAAGTTCAACAAGCTGCTTATCTTGAAGTAAAGCAATAGTCACCCCGTTTGGGGTTGAATTGATTATTAATTCCTTTACCAACAGCTACTTTTTTAAGTGGCGTTAAAAAACGCCAAAAGTGAACACAAATGTTAATTAACTACTTAAGCCCCATTAGTTTGAGGCTTAAGTAATTACAAGTCGAAACAGCCGTAGGTTATTTAGTAAACCATGGCAAAAGCTAAGACGTATTATTTCTTTTTGTGTCTGTTCTTTCTTAAACGCTTTTTACGTTTATGAGTAGCCATTTTATGTCTTTTTCTTTTTTTTCCGCTTGGCATAGCTTTAATTTTAAATTTTTTTATAAATAAATATTACTTTCTTAACTTCTCGATTTCGCGATCCACAAATTGGGTCATTCCGGGATCTGCTGCAAGTTCTTTGGCTTTTGTATACGCCATTATAGCGTCCTGTTTCTGGCCTAAACTTGAATAACATGAAGCAAGGTAAAACCAGGCTTCAGGATCATCAGGTGTTTTTGTGAGAACCATTTTAAAGCGGTCAACAGCTTTATCATACTGCCCTGAACGTATAGAAAACAGCCCCAGGCTCATATTAGCCTTAATGTTTGAAGGATCTTCCTTTACAACAGCCAGCAATAGCTGAATACCTTCCATTGGATTTTTCAATCCATTAACATAGGCTACACCTAACCCGGTTTTTGCGTCCAGATTATTTGGTTGTAATTCACTTGCTTTTTTATAAGCATTTTGGGCATGCTCTACCAATGCAGGCTGGGCAATTGAATCAGTAGTACCTTGATACGCCTCTGTGAATTTATCACCTGCTTTAAGCCAGTTATCAAAGTTACTTTCTGCTTTAGCAATCTCTTCATAATAAAAGGCCCCCGGAGCCGGCTTATTTACATCATCCCACTTTTGAGCAAGTTCACGCTGAATCCTCAGTTTTTCTGCCCCGGATGCATTTTTCAATGCATTTTCAAGCTGGGTAATCTGTTCTGCCAGGCTGGCACTCAGGGTTGCTTTTGATGATTGCGATATACTTTCAAGGCTGATCGTAGCAGGTTCTGAATGGGATGATTCATTACTTACTGCGCCGGTATTCTGCTCATCGTCCTTAACCAGCCCTTTAATATCTAAAGAAAGCAGTAACCCCATCAATATTACTATTGATCCGATTACTACTATTTGCTTTCTGTTAAGCATCTGTTAACTAGGCAGTTTTTTTCTTGTTGCCTGTTTTTACCTTTTCAATAAATACTTTTGCCGGTTTAAAGCTAGGTACAAAATGTTCCGGGATAATTATGGCTGTATTTTTAGAAATATTTCTGGCGGTCTTCTTTGCGCGCTTTTTAACTACAAAGCTTCCAAAGCCTCTAACATATACATTCTCACCATTCACCATAGAGTTTTTAACCACCTTGAAAAACGCCTCAACCGCTTCCTGAACGTCTACCTTCTCAATGCCGGTCTTGCTAGAGATCTCTGATATTATTTCTGCCTTAGTCATACTAATTGTTGTAATGTTTAATCTTAACTTGAATGTTTTTGGGTTGCAAAAGTATTGCTTTTATGTGAATATTGGAAACTATATAACCTTTTTTTTATCATGAGTACTGTATCCGTTCACAAGCTGGTATCTTTGTATGTCAATTTATACTTCCTTAACATTTAATGAGTTTCACCGTACGCCTGATAAAATGGTATAATGAACATAAACGCGATCTGCCGTGGCGTAGTACAACAGACCCATATATCATTTGGTTATCAGAGATAATCTTACAGCAAACACGGGTAGAACAGGGTATGCCGTACTTTTATAAGTTTGTAGAAAACTATCCTACCGTAAAGGATTTTGCTTCTGCTTCTGAAGATGAAATACTGAATCACTGGCAGGGACTCGGTTATTATTCCAGGGGCAGGAACATGCATCATACCGCAAAAATGGTTATGGAAGACCATGCAGGCTATTTTCCGACTAATTATGACAAGCTTTTAAAGT
Organism: Sphingobacteriaceae bacterium; assembly: GCA_036402155.1. Classification (GTDB taxonomy): domain Bacteria; phylum Bacteroidota; class Bacteroidia; order Sphingobacteriales; family Sphingobacteriaceae; genus DASWTL01. The sequence goes on from DASWTL010000413.1 coordinate 12,014, forward strand.
TGAAAGGAATTGGAGAATATACTGCAGCGGCTATATCTTCTTTTTCAGGCAATGAACCCAACGCTGTAGTCGACGGAAATGTATTCAGGTTATTGTCCAGGTATTTCGGGATTACAGAACCTATCAATTCAGTAAAAGGTAAAAAACTGTTTATAACTATTGCCCGCGAGCTCCTGGACAAGAGTCAGCCTGCAACATTTAATCAGGCTATAATGGAATTTGGATCGCTGCAATGCAAACCCAAAAACCCGAATTGCAGCACCTGCCCAATGCAACCGGATTGCCGGGCATTTAATGAGGGATCCGTAGATATGTTGCCGGTTAAAATAAAATCTAAAGCTATACGCAACAGATATTTTAATTACCTGGTTATTATACAGGATGGCCGGATATTAATGAACAAAAGGGGCCCGAATGATATCTGGCAAAATTTATATGAACTACCATTAATTGAAACGCCGGAGAGTATGCAGGCTCACCTGATATTCAAATCAAAAGATATTACGGCTGAATGGGGAGAAAGACTGGAAGTTGGCAAAGTTACAGGTCCTGTAAAACATGTTCTAAGTCATCAGAAGTTGTTTGCACAATTCATTGAGGTGAAAAATATTGATGCAGCCCTGCTTGATAAGCGATTTATATTTGTGGAGCCGGAGAGATTGAATGATCTTGCCCAGCCAAAATTAATTGTTGAGTTTCTGAAGTCACTGGAAGGATTCTGATCATTTCGCGGGAGCTTGATATCGTTTGCGAAGCATCTGCATCATATACACATTTATTGCCCATTGATCGGCCAGGGGCTGCCTTGTATAAGGTACTGTTGGCATATAATCCGGCGGACCAAATTCGGTTAAAATGGTTAGTCCCTCCCCGCTTTCGTTTTTTATCTCAACAACTTTATCCCACCATGCAAGATGAGCCTTAACCGCATTTTCCCATTCCGGAGCCCGCGGATCGCTCACCTGCGGACCCTCTGCATGTCCAATCCGGGCATGTATGTGATCAACTCGTTGCAGAGCCATATCCATTGTTTGTTTCTGGTCTTGTAGCAGGCTTTCGCTAACATTACACCAGTGTGAAGCATCAAGTGTTATTCTTAATCCCGGAACTTTTTCAAAGTATTGCCTTGCTACAGGAGCCGCAAACAGCATACGTGAGCGGTGTGTTTCATGACAGATCTTAATACCTGTTTGATTTGCAAGACCTATGGTATGATCGATAAATGCTTTATTTTCATCATAGCTAAAATAATCTTTCCCCGAGTGGCAGTTAATATACAATGGTTTTTGAACGGTATTTTTGGCTGCTGCATAAACCATTGTCTTGAAGTCTTCAAAATGGTCATGCCAATTGCTTTTACCTGACCCGCATAAAAACCCTACGTCCAGCCCGTGTTTGCGTAAAGCTGCGAATAAGTCATCCTGCGCTGATTTATCCCGTGGCCACCATATCTCAATGCCGTCATACCCTTCTTTGCTGACTTTTGCACAAAATTCATCAACAGATCCCTTAAATCCCCAATTTGTTGCCAGCACTTTTAAACCAAAACCAGCTTTCGGTTTAAAAACATACTGATCAGAACCTGCTAAAACATCAAGTGATGAAAGCAGTAACGCAGTACTTGCTGATACCGTTGTTTGGATAAATTTCCTTCTGTTGATAGACATACTTAAAATTTAAAGTTTACGGGCGTCAAAGTAAATGATTGATCTCGACATCATCAACCAATTACAGTTGAGCGGAGTTCATATAATTTAGATATATTTAAAGTTCTCAACCTGGTATAGTTCTAATTATGTAGAAAAGTATCAGAATTTGACAAGATTACAATAGAATAGGCGGGGTAAAATTTCCAATTTGCAATCATTAGCCTCTTATTATATCATATTTTATTGATACACCCTTACGGGTTATACTTACTTAATGACTAATCTAATTAAAATATTTTCAAAAAAAACCCGGACAATATTAGCGGTATTCGCAGTTCCGCTGGTGATATACTTTTCGATAAACACTTTTTCTGACGAGGAAGTATCCTTCAATGCAGATGTCAGACCGATTATCAATACCAAATGTATTTCCTGCCATGGAGGCGTAAAGCAATCGGGCGGGTTTAGCCTGCTATTCAGAGAAGAGGCATTGGGCAAAACAAAGTCCGGGAAATTCGCTATTGTTCCAGGAGATCCTGATGAAAGTGAATTAATGCGCCGGATCACTTCCCATGATCCGGACGTAAGGATGCCCTATAATAAAGACCCATTGAGTAATGATGAAATAGATATCTTCAGAAGATGGATTAAACAGGGAGCTAAATGGGAGGATCATTGGTCATTTCTTAAGCCTGAGAACATCAATCCACCGGATTATAATAATGGATTTGTGCAAAATGATATTGACAGATTTATTTTGGAAAAGCTGGATGAAACAGGCCTTGAATATTCTCCTGAAGCTGACAAAACAACGCTGATCAGGAGGGTAAGTCTTGATCTTACCGGCTTACCGCCAACAGAAGAGGAAGTGACCGCTTTTTTGAAAGATAAATCTCCCGATGCGTATGAAAAAGTAGTTGATCGCTTTCTTAAATCACCGGCCTATGGTGAACGGTGGACTGCCATGTGGCTTGACCTCGCCAGATTTGCAGATTCCAGAGGATATGAAAAAGACTCGCATAGAAATATCTGGCGGTATCGCGATTACCTGATCAGATCCTTTAATGAAGATAAACCTTATGATAAGTTTACTATTGAGCAATTAGCTGGTGACCTGTTACCAAATGCTACAGAAGATCAGATCATTGCTACGGCCTTCCACAGAAATACGATGAATAACGACGAAGGAGGAACCGATAATGAAGAATTCAGAACTGCAGAAGTAATAGATCGTGTAAATACAACTTTTGACGTTTGGCAGGGATTAACATTAAGTTGCGTTCAATGCCATACCCATCCTTATGACCCGATTAAACATAAAGAGTATTATAACTTTATGGCTTACTTTAATAACACCAGGGATAATGATCTGGATGACGAATCTCCAACTTTTTTAGTTAAAGAAGATTATGATGAAAAAAAGGCAAACGCCATTATCTCTTATATAAAAGAACTATCTGGCGACAAAACTGAAATTCCAAATTCATTCAGGGAAAAAAGAAAAAAATATATTCAAACACAACTGGAACCGAAAGATTTCGACGAATCAAAGAATATAGAATTTATACATCCTTCAGTAAAATTTTTAGGGTTTGATTCCTATATAGTTTATAACGACATAAACTTATCCGGAGTTAAAACCCTGGGCCTCTTATATACCTCTGATAAAGAAGGAAAAGTGGAAGTCCGTCTAAATAACCCTAATGGTCCTCTTCTCGCTACCGTAAATTTAGCGTTTACCTTTAGTGGCACCGGTTCTGTTAAAACCGATATAAAACAAACTAACGGCAGGCATAAAATTTATTTTATACTAAAACCCAATGATCAGGGGTTTGGCGATTTGAGGTTAAGAGAAATTCAATTAATTCCGGGCAAAGCTGAAGGTAAATTAAGCACTAAGGATAGTATCCTTGCAAGTGAGAAAAGCAAGCTTGCAAAAATTCTAAACCCAGTCGGAACACCGGTATTTGAGGAATTAAAAGGATCTGGTCGTCGGACAACAAATGTTTTTATACGCGGAAACTGGATGGCAAAAGGGGAAAAAGTTAATCCGGCGATTCCAAAAAGCCTTAATCCTTTCCCTAAAGGCGCACCGCAAAACAGGCTGGGAATGGCTATGTGGTTGACCTCTAAAGATAATCCTTTAACTGCCAGAGTTGCGGTAAACAGATTTTGGGAACAATTATTTGGCTATGGAATTGTAGAGACCCTTGAAGATTTTGGTTCGCAGGGAATAAAACCCACTCACCCTGAACTTCTGGATTGGATGGCCGTTAAATTTATGAACGACTATGATTGGAGCATGAAGAAAATCTTAAAGCTTATGGTCATGTCCGGAACATACCGACAATCATCAATAGTTCGAGCTGAACACCTTAAAAAAGATGCAGCCAATAAATTTCTGGCGAGAGGACCAAGAGTGAGATTAACAGCTGAACAAATCAGGGATCAGGCTTTAGCTGTAAGCGGACTATTAAGTCCAAAAATGTTTGGACCCAGTGTGATGCCCCATCAGCCGCCACGTTTATGGCAAACTGTTTATAACGGTATGGACTGGAAATTAAGCGAAGGCGAAGACAAGAACAGACGGGCAATCTACACCTATATGAAACGAACAAGCCCATATCCAAATATGCTTAACTTTGATGCTCCCAGCCGGGAATTTTGTGTGGTGAGAAGGATCAGAACCAATACTCCTTTACAATCACTTGCATTATTAAATGATACAACCTACACAGAAGCCTCTGTAGCATTAGCGAAAAGAATGATCAAAGAGGGTGGAAAAGATATTAAGAACCGTATAAAGACGGGTTACAAAATAGCCTTGATACACGACCCCGATCAAAAAACTATGAACAAACTTTTAGGGTTTTATACCAAGGCTGCGACATATTATAATAAAGATAATAATAAGGCTATTCTTATGGCCGGTCAGAAAGAGAACGCAAGGGAAATCGCTCCGCTCACCCTTGTTGCCAGCGCAATCATTAATCTGGATGAGTTTATAACAAAGGAATGATCATGAAAAAAGATAAATATTTTTCAGATAATCAACTAAATGAGGTTACAAGGCGGCATTTTCTATATACTGCAGCTACCGGGATCGGAGGGCTGGCTCTTGGATCTTTAATGGGTTGTTCTCAATCAGGAAGTAAAAAGAGTCCAATAGCTTCATTAAGTGATACCCTGATCAGGAGTCCTCATTTTCCGCCAAAGGCCAAGTATGTTATTTACATGCACATGGCGGGTGCACCATCTCAACTTGAACTATTTGATTATAAGCCTCTTCTGAAAAAACTCGACGGGCAGGATTGTCCCCAATCCTTTCTGGATGGAAAAAAGTTTGCGTTTATTAAGGGGGTTCCTAAAATGCTTGGACCGGTTGTAACAGACTTTAAACAACATGGTAAATCCGGAGCATATATTTCTAATCACTTACCTCATTTCCAAACTGTTGCTGATGATGTCAGTTTCATTAAAACAATGTATACTGACCAGTTTAATCATGCGCCGGCTCAGCTGCTTATGCACACGGGCACACCACGTTTGGGTCGGCCAAGTATTGGTTCATGGGTTACCTACGGCCTTGGCACTGAAAATGAAAACCTTCCGGGCTTTATTGTACTTGCCTCAGGCGGAAAAACTCCGGATGCAGGAAAAAGCGTTTGGGGTAGCGGGTTTTTACCTACCATCTACCAGGGAGTGCAATGCAGATCGGAGGGCGACCCGGTTCTTTACGCATCTGACCCTAAAGGAATGGACCGTGACATCAAGGGAGAGCTTATCCACACCATAAATGAATTGAACCATGATCATTATGCCGAGGTTCAGGATCCCGAAACGCAAACCAGGATCGCTCAATATGAAATGGCTTATAAAATGCAGGTTTCTGTACCTGAGGTGATGGATATAAATCAGGAGCCGGCATATATTCACGAAATGTATGGAACAGAACCCGGAAAATCATCATTCGCCAACAATTGCCTTCTTGCACGCAGGTTAGTAGAAAAGGGAGTGCGATATGTACAACTTTTCCATTGGGGATGGGATTCACATGGAACAGCGCCAAAAGATGCTTTAAACGGAGCATTTTTAACCCGCTGCCAGGAAGTAGACAAACCGATGACCGCACTGATACAGGATTTGAAGCAACGCGGCCTGCTCGATGAAACATTAATAGTCTGGGGCGGCGAATTTGGAAGAACACCTATGCGTGAGAACCGAAATGGCAATTCAAAAGAGTCGCTCGGACGGGACCACCATGCCGAAGCATTTACTATGTGGATGGCTGGCGGAGGAATAAAACCCGGCATTTCGTATGGTGAAACTGATGAGATCGGGTACTATGGAGTGAAAGACAGGGTGCATATTCATGACCTTCAGGCAACTATTCTCAACCAGCTTGGCTTTGATCATGAAAAACTTACCTATCAGTTTCAGGGAAGAGA
>DASWTL010000414.1:0-6957 GCA_036402155.1 Sphingobacteriaceae bacterium
CTTTATGCTGGTCTGATTAAATTATATAATCGTTGTTTTGATTGCTCATCCCACTGGAAATCGATCAAAAATACCTTTTTAATGATCTGTTGCAGTTCATCCGGGTTTTGAATCAATGTCCGTTCGGTTGTGCCATCCAGGTGATATATGGAAAACTGGTTGTTATGAAGAATATATCTTCCCTCATTAAAAGGTTTGGCGATGATGATTCCGTTTAAGAAGTGGGATGCCGGAAAGTTGCTCAAATACCAGTTAGTCACTTCATAATCAGGAAGGAACTGTTCCTGCAACGAAAATTGATAAATCGACTTCCAGTTTGCGCCTATTTTCGCCTGCAATAAAAATTCGTCGCCCGCCTGAATAATCCGGAATACCTCATGAGGTGTTTGCTGTTCAGTGTTCAATTCAAATTTCAGCGGCGCCGTAAGGGTTAGGTTACCAAAACCAGTATCTGCTATAAACGCCTCATCCCCCACATTTACCAACAACAACATGTGACCTCTTGGTGTAATTACCTCATCCGCAACATTCCATCGGACCCGGGCAGCTAGTTTTCTAACTTTGAATCCTAGAGTTGTAAGGGCCTCAGAAAAAAGCAGGTTTTGTTCAAAACAATAACCACCTCTGTTATTTAGAACAAGTTTATTCTGTAGGGATTCCATATCAAGTTTTACCTGTGTCCGGGAGAAAGGATTGAGGTTTTCAAATGGAATTGTAAACGGATGAAGAAGATGAAGGGTTTTAAGCGTGTCTACCGTTGGCTTCCTGCTTCCGGCAAAACCAATTCTTTTGAAATAAGCTTCCAACGCGAACATCTGTTCACTTGTATTATTCTGATCCCGGATATCTTCCCACCTATTTCTGTTTTGGTTTCTTTATGTGCCATAGCAACGGTTTAAGACAGGCTAAAAACCTGATCTGTAAGCAGCTTTAAATGATCATCTAATCCTTTTATAATAGCCGCATCATTAATTTCAAAGTTATTATCCTTTTTATTTATTACCTGATAAAAATTCGGAACCGATTGTTTCCCTATAACATTCCCACCAACAGCATTGATTATCTGCTCAGCGTGCATTGCAGCCCGCTGTCCTCCAAATGGAGAAGGGGAAGTGCTGAAAATCAAAACCGGCTTATTTTTAAAGAACTGGTAGTTTTCGGATGCCCTTGAAAGCCAGTCTAACATATTCTTAAATGCGGCGGTAACTGAGCCATTATGCTCAGCAACACTGATTATAAAAGCATCATGGGAGTTAAAAAGTTCCAGAAGTTTTATTGCATTCTCCGGAATACCTTGATTCTGTTCAGTTTCAGCACTGTAAACTGGTAACGGAAAATCACAAAGGTCTATAAAAGTTATTACAGGATTTTCAATCATGGATAAGGTATAACTTACCAGTTGCTTATTTATTGAAGCAGGGTTTGTACTTCCGGCAAATGCTAATATCTTTTTCATGTCTGGTTTGTGTTTGTTTATTACAAAGCAACAGAATACACCACACAAAAAAATTAAGGTACATTAAGAAATTACTTTCCAGCAATTTTTCTTCTGATAACACTTAAGAACTCAGGAGTAATGCCCAGATAAGAAGCTATATATTTTTGAGGAATGCGTTGTTCGAACATCGGATATTTTTCAATAAAGTGCAGATATCTTTCCTCCGCAGAATCAGAAAGGCTAAGCATCATCCGCTGTTCCAGGGCAATAAAAGAGTTTTGAAATTTAATCCGATACAATTTTTCAAATTTAGGCACTTGTTCCAGAAGCTTTTCCCAGTTTTTCTTACTTAACAGCAAAACCTCCGATTCTTCTATGGCCATGATGTTGTTTTTGGAAGGTAAACCGGTTAAAAAGCTATATATGTCTCCGGTAAACCAATCTTCAATAGCAAACATAGCAGTATGCTCAACACTGTCCTTATCGACAGTAAATGTGCGCAGGCATCCTTTGGAAACAAAATATTCGTGCTTACAAACTGATCCGCTTCTGAAAAGAAATTCCTTCTTTTTCAACTTCCTTATTTCAAACAGTGACGTATAAAAATCCAGCTCAGAAGGAGTTAAGGAAATATGTTTGGTAACATTATTTACAATGACTTCTATTCCTGATTCCATTGGAGTGGCAATATTTAATTGTTATATGCAGTTCAACAAATTTAAGTTGATGAAGCAGAATTATTAGAAAATTAATTACGAAGATATCCTGATAATTCTTACTGATCATAAAGAAACAACATCTTCAACTTTTCCGGGTACCCATGACGGGACATTCTTGTACCTAAACTGAGTTTAAAGTATAGTTTAAGTATATATAAGGTATAGTTAAAGTATATATAAGGTATATCATAAAAGGTATACTTTAACGATACATTAGTGTTATTAAAATTTTATCTTATAAATAAGTAATTTATCTGTTAATCTACAGTAAGGAGCGAATAAAGTTTACCCGAAGCATGAGACATTTTTCACACTGAAATCACGGTCCGGTTGTAAGCTCATCCTACTATTTTACCAGATCATTCAACAGTAGCGATCACGAAACTATTTTCTGTTATAAGTTCACTTACCGTAATCATAGTACATTTGAAGCATGGGCATTCGATAACCATATCAGGTTGTTGAAATCATTCGATCCACTTAATACAAGGTAACTCTTCGCATAGCTTCGGGAACTGGTGGATGATGGTATGGAATTCGACCCGATTGATTGGAAAGTTGATCACATTGTTTATAGGGCTTCTGGAACCAAATGTTCCGGCAGCGGGATTTGCTTACTTGACTCATCTGCTACCGGCTGGAATTTCAGGGTTTTTATAGGAATAATCCCCGACCATATCGGCAATACTTTATCTTCCACATCGTCATTCGGCATTCCCTCACGGATCTTAGCTGATGCTTCCGAAAGATCAAAAGCCAAAACAGCTGTTCTGCGAATCTCACTATCACTTACAGGCCGAAGGTAATTCCAACTGCCTGGCACTATCTTTTCAACTAACCATTCAAAAGAATCCAACTTTTCTTGCGGATCTTCTATGTTTTTTGCTGTAGCAAACACTACCACAGAACGGTAGTTTACCGAATGACTCAAAGCTGATTTGGCAACCACCAATGCATCTGCCAGCATAACAGTAATGCACACTGGAATACCTTTAAGCAGCTCACGAATGAAATGACTGCCTACAGAACCATGGATATAAATTTTATTTTCATACCGTACGAATGATGTTGGTATAGAATAAGGCTTGTTTTCCAAAGAATAGCTTAGAGTACAAAACAGCGCTTCATCTAAAATCGAATTGATGGTGTCCGTGTCGTAATGCGCCCGTTTGGCGGCACGGCTGGGGATTAAATGATCGGGTATTTTTTCCATTTCTAATTTTTAACAAATGTGTACCTTTATTGGACACCTTCAATCAACCACTTTTTACAAAACGAGTAGTCCGGTTATGCATCCTTTCTTTTCCACTTTAAGCCTGAATAAAGTCCAATCCCCATCATTGTACCTTCAACTCGCTGAAAAACTTACAACTGCAATTAAAGATGGCGCTTTGCAATCGGCCACACGACTTCCTGGCTCACGACAACTGGCGCAATTATTAGGTGTGCATCGTAAAACAATTATTCGGGCTTATGATGATTTACTGGCTCAGGGCTGGCTCGAAAGTAAAACCGGAAGCGGAACTTTTGTTGCACGACATCTTCCTATCATTAAACCCAGAGCAATCAGGGAGAACTTCAAGGCGGCAGTTGACTCCTTGCAGGTTGCAGGCTTTGATTTTAAGCAAACTCCTCATCTGGACCGCGAATTTATTAAAACAGGCACTACATATCACCTCGACGATGGCTTCCCGGATCCCCGATTAGCGCCATTAACTGATCTCTCCAGAGCATATCGTACACAGTTGATTATGGGAAATGCTTATAACCGGTTAGGGTATGATGACCCTCAGGGTTCATCCTGGTTGAGAGAGGAATTAGTCGCGCATCTTAACAATACACGCGGAATGAGAATCACCAAAGATAATATCCTGATAACACGTGGCACGGTGATGGGTTTGTACCTGGCGAGTACGGGTCTGCTCCAAAAAGGCGACCGAGTAGTAATGGGTGCGCCGGGCTGGTCAAACGCCGCTGCTAATTTTATACAAGCCGGTGTTGAATTAATATATGTTCCAGTAGATGATTCTGGCATAAATACAGATGCGCTGGAACAGGCCTGTATAAGGCAATCAGTGCGTATGGTGTATGTAACTTCGCATCATCATTATCCAACCACAGTGAGCCTTCGGCCCGAACGGCGGATACAATTATTGAATCTCGCAGTAAAATATGGCTTTATCATTTTTGAGGACGATTACGATTATGATTTTCATTACCTCAACAAGCCATTATCGCCGTTAGCCACTGCAGATGAAGCAGGTATGGTATTGTATTGTGGTTCTTTTACGAAAACTATATCACCTGCTTTCCGGGTAGGCTACTTAATTGGTTCAATTAATGTTATGCAGCACCTGGCTAAATTACGACGAATCATTGACCGGCAAGGAGATACTATGCTGGATAACGCCATAGCCGAACTATTACAAAATGGCATCATTCAGCGGCATCTGCGTAAATCAGTTCGCATATACCGGCAACGGCGTGATGTATTCTGCAATTTAATGCTAAGCGAGTTGAAAAATTATCTAAGCTTTCAATTACCTGAGGGCGGGATGTCTGTATGGACAACATTCGATCCTGCTATCGACCTTGTTAAACTAGCTATGAAGGCCGGGCAAAAAGACCTTTATTTTTCAAATGGGCGCATTCACCATTCGCCATTTAATCAGCAAAATGCAACACGACTGGGCTTTTCTTCTTCGACCATTGAAGAATTAGAACGGTGTATAGATATTATGAAACAGCTGTTAACCAGTCAGTAGCATGATTCCATATTCCCTGAAACTTGATAACCGATTTATTGAAAACAAAAAAAGCAGCTCTTCTAAGAACTGCTGTTTAAAACCGGGTGGAATATGGGGCTCGAACCCACGACCTCCTGAACCACAATCAGGCGCTCTAACCAACTGAGCTAAAACCACCATGTTGGAATGGAATGCAAAAGTACGCGTTCAAACGAAACCCTGCAAATTTTTTTAATTTAAGATAGAACTGTCTGATTATAACTGCTGTCGAACCTTTTTCTGGAATTTGCCGGGAAGTTCACCGGTCTGTTTTTTATAAAAACGGGTAAAATAAGCGGCATCATCAAAACCCAGGTCCCAGGCTATTTCCTTAACCGACTTGCCGGTCCAGTATAATAATCGCTTGGCCTCCAGTATGCGCCTGTCGTCAATAAACTGTTTTGCATTTTTACCGGTCACTTCTTTTACAACATCATTTAAATGCCCGGCAGTGATATATAACAAACCTGCATATTCCGATACCCTGGACCGCGTTTTATAATGCTGCTCTACCAAAGCCACAAATTGCTGAAGCAGATTATTATAATGCTCCTTTTCATGTGCGTGATACTTATGCAGTTCAGACTCACATTTTTCTAAAAATGCCATAAGCAAATTACTCAGAACCTTATTTTCTTTTTCACCTGAAGTATACTCTTTGTACAAAAGCTCAGTAAAAGGCATCAACCGTTTAAATTCAACATCTGTCAGACCAACCTCAGGTGTATTAAAAAGATGGATCAGAAAATCAGGGGAACTAGCCAGTATGAAGTCGCTTGTAAACGAAATAATATATGATCTGGCAGACTCTGCACCAATTTGGTTATGTACCTGACCCATACCAATAAATAATAATGCAGGAGCCTGAACCTGATGTTCAACAAAATCGATCGAGTGAATTGAGGATCCCTGAAATAAAAAAACGATCATGTAATGATCATGCGTATGGGGTGTACTTTCAGCCGGCAACGTCTCCTCCTGTATCAAGATCCTAAAATCTGCTGAAGCACTTCTGCCTGAATCTATGTTATAAGATGGAACTTCGTGCATGGGAAATCCTTGAATACTTCTATAAATCAGTCGATAAAATTAATTAAAATAATGAAAATCCGTGAAAAGTCCTGTTTTTGCCTGTCTTTGTTATATTGCGTGATCTATGATAGGGGTATCTTTGTGTAAAATAGATCTCAATGGCAGAACAACAGGAATTAGTTGAATTAAATGTTACCGGTATGCATTGCAATAACTGTGCAATGTCTATTCACAGAACCCTTGAAAAAAAGGGACTGAAAGACGTTTATGTCGATTTTGCCAATGAGGAAGTAAAATTCCGGTCGGATGATAACACACCATTATCAACTGTAATTAAAGATATCGAAGGGCTGGGCTTTAAAGTACATGAGGGCGAAGGAATCAATTCTGAAAAGTTTTATGAAAAGGTTGAGAATAAGTTTCTGTTCAGCCTGATCTTTACTATACCCCTTTTTTTACACATGTTCCTTCCCTTTCACTGGCTGCATGACCCTGTTGTCCAGCTGATCTTATGTACTCCCGTTTTTATTCTTGGAACTATCCATTTTGGTAAAAGTGCATTCAATTCCCTCAAGGGTGGCCTTCCAAATATGGATGTACTGATCTTTGTAGGATCAACTGCAGCATTTGTTTACAGCCTGATCGGCACCATACAAAACCTGGGGCCGAATTATCTTTTTTATGAAACCACAGCAACTATTATAACTCTTGTACTTCTGGGAAATGTCCTGGAAAAGCGCTCTGTAACCCAAACCACATCTGCTGTGCGCGATCTGCTGAAATTTCAACAGGTAAAAGGATTGAAAGTAGAGAATGGAGAACTGATCGAGGTAAGAGCCGAAGATATCAAAGCAGGTGATACTTTGCAGGTAAATACCGGTGACAAGATCCCGGTTGACGGTGAAGTGATTTCCGGCGAAGCGTCTGTAAATGAGGCCATGCTTACAGGAGAAAGCATCCCGGTAGAAAAAACCAAATACAG